>BDTQ01000188.1 GCA_002898135.1 bacterium BMS3Bbin07 | reverse complement strand
TGATGTTGTATCAATAGCCAACAGGATAGAGATATCTCTCCGTTCACCTGAGCTTCTTGAAGAGTCAGTGGCAGAAATGAGTAAGGAAGTTAATTCCGGTGAAGCGAAGAAGGTAGTAAAAAGAGAAGGACTGCTAAAAGAATCTGCCAGGGAACCTGTAGTGGGCAAATATACTGGCAGGAAGATATCTCTTGATTTTCAGGATGCAGATATTATACCCATATTCAGACTCCTTGCAGATGTAAGCGGTTATAATGTAGTTATTGATCCCCAGGTTACGGGGAAAATTACGATAAAGCTCATAAATGTTCCCTGGGATCAGGCGCTTGACCTTATACTGAAGACCCATAATCTCGGTATGGTTTTAGAAGGCAACATAATAAGGATATCTCCCCTGTCTGTTCTCGTCAAAGAGAGGGAAGAGTCCCTCAAGGCAAAAGATGCTGCAAGGAAGGCAGAACCCCTTGTGACAAAGGTCTTCCCCATCAGTTATGCCGAGGTGAGCAATGTGAAGTCGGCGATAGACCAGGGAAAGATTCTCTCGGAGAGGGGGAGTGTGAGTGTTGACCAGCGGATAAGTTCTTTAATAATAAAGGATGTTCCAAGCAATATGCCGGAAGTGGAGATCCTCATCAGGACCCTTGACCAGGCCACTCCACAGGTGATGATAGAGGCAAGGATTGTAGAGGTAAATACCAATGTATCACAGGAGTTTGGTGTAAGGTGGGGTTTTGCCGCTACCACCAGTAACAGGCTTTCAAACGTTGGAGGCCTGACCCCGTATGTTGTGGATTTTCCGGCTGCCGGTGCAGGTGCTGGTTCCGGGTCAGGGATTACATTCGGGTTCTTAAATGCAGCAAGGACGCTTTCTCTGAATGTTGAGTTATCAGCCCTTGAGACAACCGGACAACTCAAGATTGTTTCCAATCCAAGGATCATTACAGTTGATAACCAGGAGGCATTCATATCCCAGGGCAAGAGTATACCTGTAAGAAAGCTTACGTCAGAGGGTACGGTCTCTACAGAATTCAAGGATGTCAAACTTGAGCTCAAGGTGAAACCGCACATAACGCCTGATGGCTCGGTTATCCTGAATGTTGAGGCAAAGAAAGAGGAACTCGACCCCACAATCCCTTCTGTTGAGGGTGTGCCGGGTACCGACAAGAAAGAGGCCAAGACGAAGGTCATCATCAAGGATGGAGAGACCCTTGTAATCGGAGGGATCTACAAGACGGTCAACAATAATTCCGAGTCAGGTGTGCCGAGTCTCAAGGATATTCCTTTTTTTGGATGGCTATTCAAGAACAAGAAAAAAGAGGCCCAGACAAATGAGCTTCTGATATTTATAACGCCGAGGATAATCAAGAAGAGCCCGGGGCAATAACGATTCACTTATAAATGTGTGCAATAAAATGCAATCATACTGCTCATTGCAGAGCATAAAACAGTTCTATATAGTAATAAAGGAGGCGATATGAGGATGCGGCACTTTAAATTTAAATATGTACTACCCTTAATAGCAATACTCTTTTTATGGTCATGCGGTGATATAAGTGCCCCGCCAGATTCAACTATAACCATCAACCCTTCATCGTTAAATATAGAAAACAGTTTGCTAACTACGGAGACTTCTACTCAGTATTATACAGTATCCGTTGTTGACAAGGACGGCAACCCGGTAGGGGATGTAAAGCTGTCCATATCCTTCATCTGGGCCTCACCCAGTCCTTACAACCTCGTGCAGCTCTATAAGGGCGATACCCCTGTGGATTCACCCTTTGATGCCACTACAGATGAGTTTGGCGCTTATAAATTCAGATTGGATTTCATCTCAGGCGGTGGATATGAGTATACAGGAGACCTTGAAGTCAGGTCGGGAGCCGCTTTTGCCGCTTCGACCCTGGATGTTACAGCAGGGACTGCGACCACACCATAGTGCTTAGGAGGGATTTTATAATGCGCAAGAATATGCCTGGCAGGTTAGCTGTTAATTTATTCCTGTTTTTACTGGTTGTGGCCTTATCCGCATGTGGTTCTAAAAGTAGCAATCTGCCTCCCAGTTCGTCCGGGACGGGTACTGATACCGGAACGGGTACAACTGTAGTAGTTGGTACAGTATCAGTCACAGCATACCCGACAGCAGTAATTGTTGGGGGGCTATCGAGCATAGAGGCCGCAGTTCTTGACGACAGCAGCAACAATGTTCCTGATGGTACGGTTGTAACTTTTTCACTTGACCCATCAAGTCTTGGTGCTATCCCCTCTCAGGCAACCACAGTTGACGGGGTTGCAAAGGCGACCTTTACGGCAAATAGTACGACTTCGGGTACGGTTACTATAACTGCAACAGCAGGTGGTGTGAGCGATACGGTAACGGTTACCATCCAGGGTGCTGATGCCGGCAGCATAGAATTTTCCTCAGCATCACCGCAGGTTATTGGCTTGAAGGGTTCAGGTCAGACAGAGACCTCAACCATAACATTCCTTGTAAAGGATGTAAACGGCAATACTGTTACTGACGGCACATCTGTAAGATTTGCCATGAAGGGACCCGGTGGTGGTGAGACTCTGGATCCATTATCTACCTCTACTGTAAATGGCGAGGCAGTCACCATCCTGCACAGTGGTACAGTGGCAGGACCTGTTACGATTGTGGCCTCTGTAGATGTCAATGATACGACTTCGTTGGCAACATCGTCTTTTCCAATATCCATAGGCGGCGGGGTTCCAACTTCCAGAAGCTTTACCCTTGCAACGGATGTCTTTAATCTTCCCGGCTTAGCCTACGTAAACAGGCAGGCGAACATTTCCGCCTTTATAGCAGACAGGTTTGGAAACTATAATATACTTGAAGGGACATCGATTTCCTTCTATGCAGAGGCAGGGGCAATAGACAGAAGTGTAAACGTTGACTCCACAGGAGCCGGCTCGGTAATCTTCAGGACCCAGAACCCGATGCCGGCGGATGTGGAAGCAACTCCCGCTGAGACCACGCTCCAGGGTACTGTGCTTACTACTTGGAATATAAGCACATCAAACAATCCCCGTGACGGATGGGTCACTGTTCTTGCAACGGTCATGGGTGAAGAGAGTTTTGTGGATGCTAATGCTAACGGCATTTATGATCTTGGAGAAGATTTCGATGACCTCGGAGAGCCTTTTATGGACCTGAATGACAATGGTGTCAGGGATGACGAAACCAGCGGTGATCCGCTTGAGGAGTACATAGATGCAAACAACAATGGTCAGTATGACGGTCCCAACGGCTGCTGGGACGGCCCAAACCCTGCATCGTCTTCATGTAGCGGCAGGGAAGACAGCAAGATGCTGTATATGACAATAACCCTTATGTTCACAGGACAACCTGTGAACTTTGCAGTGACTCCTTCGTCGTTTACTATACTTGATGCAGGTGTGCCGAATGAAGGCTCGCAGGATTTCACTGTCATAATTGCTGATACGAATCTGAACACGCCTTCTCCGGGTACGACCATAAGCGTCAGCGCAGACGGCGGGAAACTGAGTGCTTATCCGCCGACTCCTGTAGCCGATGGACTTTCATCATTCCCAATAATGTTCAGCTTTACCCTCTCAGACAGTAAGGCCGATGATACAGATCCACCTGAGAATGTCAGGGTTGTCGTTGAGGTTGAGTGGGAGGGTGTTAAATATCCTATAGTTATATCAGGTACCATAGATTGAGCATTTTTAGTGAATCATACGGCGGATTGAACTGAGGCGTTGAGCCATAAGTTGCCCTTGGAGAAATTGTAATATTTGCTGATAAGTTATCTAAAGAAGGGACGCTTCCCGTTAAGGTGAAGCGTCCCTTCTTTGTGTTTTATGCTTTACCGTTAAACGTTGTGCCTTCGAGCTTATTAACCCGGCAACTATTCAGAGAGACATGTTTGTCAGCAAAATCAAGAGGTTATACTGTATCCAGTGAAAAAATCTGTATTTATATGCCGGTTTAATTAAATCCTCTATACTGTAATAACAGACCCGTTATGTTGTTCATCACAATTACCTGTCCGCAGCCTGTCACAGACTTCCCTGCTCTTTACACACCCCCTGCCCCCTCTTTTTAGAGGGGAGTTCTCACTCTTTTTTTTTACGACTGTTCTTTACCTGCCTGCACTCTGCTCCTTACCTCGTTTCGTTTCTTCCGGCAAGGCCGAGGAGGTCAAAAACTTTCCCCTCTATCAAGAGGGGATTAAGGGGTGTGTTCCTTTTCTTAAAAATTTGTTATCTTTATTCACTGGATTTTACGGTTAACATTTGCACCCGGATTAGGTTACTATATGTAATGATTAGACATACGTTTTCAGTGCTTGATGGTGTGGGTGAGAGGTTGGAGAGGAAACTCTGGAGTGAGGGGGTTCTGACATGGGATGACTTTGTCAGGGAAGACCCGTTACCCTTTATCTCCAGGCAGAAGAGTACCGTCATGAAAGAGACAATCCTGCACTTCTCCGGGGAGCTCAACCGGAGCAATCCCGAACCGTTCAAGTCCTTTCTGAGACCGCGGGAACACTGGAGGCTATTTGACACTTTCAGGTCTGATATAGTCTGTCTTGACATAGAGACAAACGGCCTGCCCCCTGACAGGGGAGGGAGTGTGACCGTAGTAGGTGTCTACGATTGCCGTGAGTGGAGGTATTTGATAAAGGGAAAGAACCTGACACCTGAAAGATTGCAGAAAGAGCTTTCAGGATACAAACTGCTTGTTACATTCTTCGGCTCTTCGTTTGATATACCTTTCCTGGAAAAATGTTTTCCTGGGTTCAGGCTCAGGATGCCGCACTTTGATATATGTTATGGTGCAAGGCGTGTTGGGCTTAAGGGCGGACTGAAAAAACTGGAGGTCTCCTCAGGGCTTTCAAGGGCGGAGGATGTACAGGGAATGAACGGCTACGATGCTGTTCTTTTATGGCGGCGGTGGTTGAGGGGTGATTCCCGTGCCCTTGAGCTCCTTCTTGAGTACAACAGGGAGGATACCGTGAACCTTTTACCCCTGGCTGAGAGGATTTACAAACTGCTCAGGGCATCCACAGGCATAGAGGAGTTTCTGAATGGAAACGGCCCTTCTTGAGGGGTTTTTGACTTATCTGTCTGTGGAGAGGGGCAGGGCTGCAAATACCGTCATCTCATATGAGCGGGATTTGAGGAAGTTCAGCGTTTTTTTGCAGAACGAGGCAAAGGGATTTATCTCTTTTGAGAAGTCTGAAATTATCAACTTTATCGGTCTTTTAAGGAGTGAGGATTATACCTCTGCCTCAATTGCAAGGATGCTCTCTGCAATAAGAAGCTTCTGCAGGTATCTAATCCTTGAAAAATTGAGAAGAGAGGACCCTTCGGAAAATCTGCAGACCCCTGCAAGGTGGGAGAGGCTTCCAAAGGCAATTTCCGTTGATGATGTGCAGAGGCTTCTTGAGGCAATAGAAGGTGGAGAACTTGCACTCAGGGACCTTGCCATGCTCGAGCTCATGTATGCTTCAGGTCTCCGTGTGAGTGAGCTTGTCAGTCTCAGGGTGGAGGATGTTAATCTTGAGGCCGGATTTGTGAGGGTGATCGGCAAGGGGTCCAGGGAGAGGGTAGTGCCTGTGAGTGAGCAGACGATTGGCAATATCCGCAAATACATGAAGCAGTTAAGGACGAGTCTGCTGAAGGGTAAGGAATCTCCCTATTTATTTATATCTCGGAGGGGAACGTCTCTTACCCGCCAGAGGTTCTGGCAGACTATCAAGGGATACGGAAGGCTGACGGGTATAAAGGTTTCCCCCCATGTTATCCGCCACTCTTTTGCAACCCATCTCCTCGAGGGCGGGGCTGATCTGCGCTCTATACAGAAGATGCTTGGACATTCGGATATTTCTACTACACAGGTTTATACAAAGGTTACATCCGACAGGCTTAAAAAGGTATATGAAAAATATCATCCCAGGGCATAAAACGATCTATAACAAAAGGAGGGGAATATGGTGAAGTCTCTGACAGTGGATGACCTGTACAGGCGATGTGATACTAAACTCTTCAGCTTTAAGACAACAGATGAACTTCCCCCGTTTGAAGGCACTATTGGCCAGGACCGCGCTTTGAGCGCTATTGATTTCGGTCTCAGTCTTGAGAGCAAGGGGTTCAATATCTATGTGCTCGGCGAGAGTGGGACAGGAAAGACATCCACAATCAAGACCCTCTTATCCAAGAAAGCAGAGGGAGAGCCCGTTCCACCTGATTGGTGTTATGTCTATAATTTTAAAGAGCCTGACAGTCCTTTTGCCATATCCCTTGAACCGGGACGTGGAGTTGAATTCCAAAAGGACATGACAGAACTCATAAACTCACTCAAGGTGGAGATCCCGAGGGTTTTTGAGTCAAAGGAGTATGACAAACAGAGGGGCCGTATATTTGAAGAGTTTCAGAAGAGACAGAAAGAGCTTTTTTCAAGCCTTGAGCAAGAGGCAGAGGCAAAGGGTTTCACTATAAAGAGGACCGTGGGAGGTTTTTTAATCGTTCCTGTCAAAAAGAACGGAGAGCCCCTTACCGAGGAGGAGTTCCACTCTCTTGATGAAGCGACCAGGAGGAAGATAGAAGAGATTGGCAAACTGCTTCAGGAAAAACTTGATGATGTGGTAAGGACCTTGAGGGAAGGTGAAAAACTCGTTAAGGAACTTCTCAGAAGGCTTGAAAGAGAGGCTGCCATATCTGTGCTCGGTCACCTGATAGACGAGTTAAAAGAGAAGTATAAGAATAATGAAAAGATCATGGTCTACCTCGACGCTGTGAGGGAGGATATACTGGATAACCTTGAAGGTTTTAAGTCACCTGTGGAAGAGGCAGCGCCAGCTCCGCTTCCGTTTATGAAGATGCCGAAACCGGAGCCTAATTTTATAAAATATTCAGTAAATGCAATTGTCAACAACGGTGCCCGGAAGGGTGCTCCCTGTGTATTTGAGAGCAATCCAACATATTATAACCTCTTTGGCCGTATTGAACATAAATTCCAGTATGGCGTGGCTGTGACTGATTTCTCCATGATCAAGGCCGGCTCTCTCCATAAGGCCAACGGAGGTTACCTGATAATAAATGCCCTCGACCTTTTGAGAAACCTCTTTTCCTATGATGCCATGAAAAGGGCGATAAGGAACCGTGAGCTGAAGATCGAGGATATCTGGGAGCAGTACCGTCTCATAACAACAGCAATGTTGAAACCGGAAGCTGTTCCACTTGATGTGAAGGTTGTCCTTATAGGTAATCCGTATATTTATTACATGCTCTACAATCTTGACGAGGAATACAGGGAACTCTTCAAGGTGAAGGCGGATTTTGACAACCAGATGGACCGGACAGGGGAGAACATACTTAAGTACGCAACCTTTGTTGCAACCAAGTCAAAGGATGAATTGCTCCTGTCCTTTGACCCCTCGGGTGTAGCAAGGATTGTTGAATACGGTTCCAGATTGGCGGAGCACCAGGAAAAACTCTCTTCGAAATTCAGTGATATATCGGACCTGATCAGGGAGGCCCATTACTGGGCAAAAAAGGATGGGGCCGAAGTTGTTGCAGGGGTGCATGTGGAAAAGGCCCTCAATGAGAAGATTTATCGTCATAACAGGATTGAAGACAGGTTGAGGGAGTTGATGGCCGAGGGAACCCTGATTGTTGAGACTTCCGGTGAAAGAGCGGGTCAGATAAACGGCCTTGCAGTGATGAGCCTTGGAGATTACAGTTTCGGTAAACCTTCGAGGATTACGACAACAGTGTATACAGGAAAGGCAGGCGTGATTAACATTGAGAGAGAGACGAAGCTTTCAGGAAAGATACACGAAAAGGCCATTCTCATACTTTCAAATTACCTTGGCAGGATGTATGCAGTCAAAAAACCGATAAGTCTCTCGGCATCGATTACATTTGAGCAGCTTTACGGGATGATAGAGGGGGACAGTGCCACATGTGCTGAGCTCTATTCACTTTTAAGCGCTATCTCGGGTGTGCCCATCAAGCAGAATATAGCCATAACAGGTTCGATGGATCAGAACGGCAATATTCAGCCTGTTGGCGGTGTGAACGAAAAGATCGAGGGTTTCTTTGAACTCTGCCGCCTGAGGGGGCTTGACAGGACATACGGTGTAATCATTCCTAAAAAAAATGTGAAGAATCTGATGCTCCGAAGGGAAATCCTCGAAGCAGTAAAGGATGGAAGTTTCCATATTTACCCGATTGAACGCGTAGAGGAGGGGATTGATATCCTCATGGGCATGCCCGCCGGTGAGCTTAAGCCTGACGGGACATATCCTGAGGGAACGCTGAACTACCTTGTGCAAAAGAGGCTGACGGAGATAAGGGAGGCACTGAAAGAGAAGAAGGGGGAGAAGAATAACAACAATGGGGAGGACGGTGAGAAGGGGGAATGAGGAATGTCCTGTGGCTGTTTCAGATGGGCCTTCTGTATGCAGTAACTCTTCCCATTGGTGTTATGCCTTTACGGTTGGCGCTCCGGGTGGGTTCCCTGATAGGGCTTATGGGGTATTTTATATGGGGGAGCAGGCGAAGGATCGCCGTTGATAACATCAGTCATGCCATCCAGGCAGGATTTATTGATAACAGCGTTTCTGCATCTGGGTTAACAAAAGAGCATTTCAGAAACCTCGGGAAGTACGCTGCTGAAATAGTCAGGATTTACCATGGATTTGGCAGTAAGATACTGGATAGAATAGAGGTTGAAGGGATTGATAACTATCAGAGGGCGAGGGAAAAGGGAAAGGGTATCCTCCTGATTACCGGTCACTGTGGTAACTGGGAACTCCTTGCACTTGCCGTTTCCTTTAAGGTATCCCCGGTCGGCGCAGTAGCGAGACCCATAAACAATCCATATTTTAATAGCCTCATTGAGAGGGTCAGAAAGAGATACGGCAACTCGGTGATATACAAAAAGGGCGCGCTCAGGGCCATAATCTCCCGGCTCAGGAAGGGTGGTACTGTGGGAATACTCATTGACCAGAGTGTCCTGCCGGCCGAGGGTGTGGTAGTTGAGTTCCTTGGCAGGCCAGCCTGGGCTATCAAGTCACCGAGCCTTATTGCAAGAAAGACCGGGGCTTCGGTGGTGCCTGTCTTTATAAGACGGAGGGATAACGGGAGTCACCTGGTGAAGATACATCCCGAGGTGGAACTCTCTGACGCAGAAGACCTCGAAATGGCGGTTCTTGAGGATACGAAGAGGTTTACATCTTTTGTTGAGAGATATGTAATGGAAAATCCTGCTGAATGGCTCTGGATTCACCGCAGGTGGAAGAGGGTTCGGGATTGAAGATTGGGGATTGAAGATTTACTATTGTAATAAATCGACAATCGATAATCGTCAATAGATAGACCTGAACCTGCCCGTGCTGCTGTCAAAGAGGATTGTGTCGACGACTTTCCCCTTGTCCTTTACTTTTGCCTTTATAAACCTTCCGCTTATCTCTTCTATCTCCACATCAAGCCCTTTTTTGTTGTAATAGTCTCTTATTGCCCTCTCTGCTTTTTCCGGACTCGTCTGTATTGTACAGATGCCGTAAGTGCTGCACAGGGAGCAAAAATCGCCGTAGGGCGTTACAGGCTGCTGCTTTTGTTGTGCAAATTGCTGTGCAGAAATTGAAGGCGCTGTCAGCATGAATAAAATCACTGCCAGCCCTGCTGAATATTTCATTTTACTTATCATTATTCCCATCTGTTTTTTTTGTCTTTTTTCTATGGCCTCTGAGTTCTCTGCGGTTAAAATTTAAAGTCTTTATCCACAGTTTCAAGAATAGTACAAAAAGATGAAGAAAGTATGAAAAAGGCCTATATTCAGAATGTGACGGTAAACCGTGAACCGATATCCGGTGTGCTCTCTACCTCAATGCTTCCCCCTATTACCTCTGTAAGTTCTTTCACAATGGCAAGCCCGAGTCCCCTGCCACCTGAGTCTTTTCCCTTGTAAAACCGTTCAAATATTTTTG
>BDTQ01000187.1 GCA_002898135.1 bacterium BMS3Bbin07 | reverse complement strand
CACCCTTGAGGATGGAGCCAAGTTCGGGGTGGAGTGGCTTGCAGGTGCAGGAAACAAGAACTTTGTAGGCACCGGTACGTTTTTGGACTCAAAAAACGTTATTGACCTTCAGAGCCCTGTGTTAGAGGGGAATCCCCCAAACCTTGGGGCTCTTCCCGGGGGGTTTGGCCTGGGAATACTCGGCAATATCATAACTTACGAAGGCGTAAAATTCCCCACACTCAGTGCGCTGGTAAATGCAATAAAGACGGAATCAGGGATCAATATACTCTCAAAGCCACAGCTCCTTACACTGGACAATGAAGAGGCAGAGGTATTTGTGGGAGAAAACCGTCCATTCCTGATAAGCGAAAAATTTGATGCAAACAACAACCCGATCCAGACATTTGATTACAGGGATGTGGGCATCAAACTGAAGATCCTGCCCCATGTAATAGATGAGGATACGATCCTGTTAAACGTGGAGCAGGAGGTCAAAAAAGTGGTGGCAAGCGCCGTGGGTGTTGCCTCAGCCCCGATTACCCTTACAAGGAGCACCAAGACCACCATAAAACTGAACAACAACACTACCGTGGTGATAAGCGGCCTTATAAAGGATGACATGGGCATGTCGGAGACAAGGGTGCCGGTTCTTTCCAGAATTCCACTGCTGGGCTGGCTCTTCCGCTCCAGGGACACATCCAGGGAAAAGACAAACATGATGGTCTTCATCACAACAACCATAATAAAGAGCAGGCAGGATATGGAGGATCTCACACGGATAAAACGAAAGCTGTTGAAGAATCCGCATGAGAAAATGATTAAAAAGGAAAAGGAAACTACAAAAGAGATAGAAAAAGCAAAGAAAGACGAGGTAAAGAAAGATGAAGGGGCCGTGGAAGAAGAATGAATAATCCGGCACCTGACCTTGACAGTCTGCCCAGAGAGGTACTGGATATTTACATGAAATTTCCGGACCGGTCGGACTTCCTGCCGCTTCAGGCCGACAACGGAAGGTTGACCTTTCTTGTAAGCTCTGAGGACGGTATCAGAAAGGCGTCTTTTGTGGCCCTCTGCTGCAAGTCCCCGGGGAGTTTCAGGTTTGTACCGCAAAAGACACTTCTTGAGATAGCTGAAAAGTTTTCCTTTGTCTTTGAAGAAGATGTGGACCTGAATTCAGAGGGTGAATCCATCTCCTCAGATGAGTATGATATCCTGAGCGGTGTCCACGACGATGCACCTGTGGTCAAGCTCGTCAATCAGAGCATTATGAGCGCTATAAGACTCGGGGCCAGTGATATTCATATAGAGGGAAGAGAGGCAAACCTCATCATCAGGTTCAGGGTGGACGGCAGACTGAAGACGGTAAAGACCATTGATAAAGGACTTCTCGAACCCCTGATCGCACGCATAAAGGTAATGGCGGATATGGATGTGGCAGAGACCCGCAGACCACAGGACGGCAGGATAAATATCCAGTTCGGCACCAAGATGATAGATATAAGGGTCTCGACAATACCGACTGCCAAGGGTGAAAAGGCGGTACTGAGGCTGCTCAGCAGGTCAGAGACAGCCCTCAAGCTTGAGCTGCTCGGGCTTGATGAATCACAGGTTAAACTCCTCCAACGACTTCTAAAGTCTCCAAACGGCATAATAATGGTTACAGGACCGACCGGCAGTGGTAAGACCAGCACACTCTATGCCTCCATACTCGAGATTCAGAACGACACGGTAAACATAGTAACAATTGAAGACCCCGTTGAATACAGGATAGACGGAATTGCACAGGTCCAGGTCAATCCTGCTACGGGGGTAACCTTTGCCAGGGCGATCAGGACCTTTTTAAGGCAGGACCCGGACGTTATCCTGGTTGGAGAGATCAGGGATGAGGAGACTGCAGAGGCAGCCATACAGGCATCACTTACCGGCCATCTGGTACTTACCACCCTTCATACGAGTGATGCACCAACGGCAGTAGCAAGGCTTGTGGAGATGAACATAGAGCCCTTCCTCCTGTCAAGCAGCCTCCTGCTCGTTATCGGGCAAAGACTGGTGAGAAAGATATGTACTGAGTGTAAGGAGGAGGCAACTCTGGAGGACGAGATCAGGGATATCTTCCTGAAAAAGGGATTTGAGATAAACAGATATTTCAGGGGTAAGGGCTGCGAGAAGTGCTTTGGCACAGGATACAAAGGCAGAATCGGCCTTTTCGAATTTCTGGTACTTGATGACGAGATACGAAAGCTCATAATGAGAAAGGCCAGTTCCACGGAAATCAAGACCCTTGCCGTTAAGCAGGGCATGAAGACCATGTTTGCCAATGGTGTTGAATTAATTCAGGAGGGCATTACGACACCGGAGGAGGTTATAACTGCCACAACGCAGTAAATACCGGAAAGACTAATGTCCATATTTAAATATAAGGGATACGATCCCGCAGGAAAGGAAGTCAACGGAGTGGTAGAGGCCCCCACCAAGGCCATAGCCATGAAGAGCCTCAGGGACGAAACAATTCTGCCCTATCTGATTGAGGAGATGGGCGCGAAAAAAAGAAGGTGGATATTTCAGAAGAAGGACCCGGGCCAGCTCTTCTTCCAGATAGGCATAATGCTGAAGAGCGGTCTTCCGCTTATAAAGTCACTCGATATAACCATGAGGCATCGGGAGCAGAAAGG
>BDTQ01000186.1 GCA_002898135.1 bacterium BMS3Bbin07 | reverse complement strand
AAGAGAAGTGTTTCCAGACAACCAACCAGCCTTAATATCAAGTTTGCTGTAACAGAGGTGGGGGGAAGAGACGCCACAAGGGTTGAGGCAAAGGGCTCAATTGTGGACATTTCAGATCAGGGGTTTTGTATGATAACCACCTATCCCCTCCAAAAAGGGCATGCGATAACAATAAGGGACAGGGGAAACGAAAAGATGCCGGGCTATGGGCTTGTCAAGTGGATAGAAAAGGCGGGCTCTACTTACAGGGCCGGTCTCTGGCACAGGTTTCCGGTGAATATATAGACTCTTTTCAGATTGCCCTTCCCGGACAGACGGAAAGGGTTGGGATAAAGTTCTTAAGGAGGACGTCATGCTTAAAGGTTCAATAGTAGCCCTGGTTACCCCTTTCAGTGATGGGGGTGTGGATGAAAAGGCCCTGTCAGAGCTGATCGAGTGGCATATATCAGAGGGCACAAACGGCATAGTGCCCTGTGGCACTACAGGAGAGTCGGCAACCCTGACCTATGAGGAACATTACAGGGTGATAAAGAGTACCATAGAGGCTGTAAACAAAAGGGTCCCGGTCATTGCAGGTACCGGCGCCAATTCCACTGAAGAGACGATTACAATGACACAGGAGGCCAGGAAACTCGGGGCGGATGCAGCCCTGCTTGTCGCACCCTACTACAACAAGCCCACACAGGAGGGGCTATACAGGCATTACAGGGCTGTGGCAGAGGCTGTTGACCTTCCGCTTGTACTCTATAATGTGCCCGGACGCACGGCTGTTAACATACTTCCACAAACGGTTGAACGGCTTGCGGAGATTGAAAATATTGCGGCCATAAAGGAAGCCTCAGGTGATATGAAGCAGGTAAGTGAGGTTATGAGGCGGTGTGGTGACAGGATTACCGTTCTTTCAGGAGATGACTTCACCACGTTTCCCCTTCTTGCCCTCGGCGGCCGGGGCGTGATTTCCGTCACTGCCAACGTGATGCCCGGGATGGTTTCCCGGATGTGTGCAAGCTATGAAAAGGGGCTTTATGACGATGCCCGAAAGCTCCATTTCAAGCTCGAACCACTCAATGCTGCGATGTTCCTGGAAACCAACCCCATACCTGTAAAAACAGCCCTCTCAATGATGGGCAGGATAGCCGGGGAACTCCGTCTCCCTTTGTGCGAAATCTCAGAGGCAAACAAAAAAAGTTTGCGGGAGACTCTGCTCTCATATGGCCTTATTTAAAAACAGGCCGCACCCTTTGAGAAAAAGGGTGCGGCCCGAAAGCCTTGATATCATGCCGGAAAGCAGCCGAAGGCATCCCCTTCCTTGAAAATCTTAATACCTATCTGGTAGTATTTTAAATGGTAACCCCTGCAGGACTTCTCTCCCGTGTAGTTGCAAAGGTTATAGACCTTATAGTGGCAACCATAGCTGTTGAGATATTACAGAAGACCGGTTTTTTTGCAGGAATTGTATACATTCTGATATCCGATGGCTTCTTTAACGGCAGAAGTCCCGGTAAAATGCTTCTTGGTTTAAGTGTGGTCAGGGTGGATGGAGGGCCTTGTACTGTCAGGGAATCCATACTGAGAAACATGACTATCGCCTTCGGGTTTTTACTATGGAGAATACCATTGATAGGCTGGCTTCTCTTTCTTTGCGTGCTGGCCCTTGAGTTTATCGTGCTTTTCGGAAGTGATACAAACAGGCGTCTTGGCGACGAGATTGCAAAAACCAATGTTATAGAGGTAGCAGGCAACAAGAAGCAGGCAGCAGACAGTGAAGAATAGCTGCTTGCTGCAAGATGTTCACTAAAATTACTAAAAGGTTGCGAGACCCTGAAATAAATTCAGGGGGACAATTAAAGCTTCCGCAACAGGAGGATAGATGTTTATACAGAAAATACTTGGATTGTTTTCAAATGACCTTGCCATTGACCTTGGAACAGCAAACACCCTGGTCTATGTAAAGAAAGGCGGGATCGTCTGTAACGAACCATCGGTGGTTGTAATCAGGAAGGACAATAAAAAGACGATTGCCGTTGGAGCCGATGCAAAGAGAATGCTCGGCAAAACCCCGGCTAACATAACCACGATAAGGCCGATGAAAGACGGCGTGATTGCAGACTTCGATGCCACAGGGGAAATGCTCAAATACTTTATCACGAAGGTGCATAACAGGAAGAGCTTCGTCTCCCCAAGGGTCATCATCGGAGTACCTTCAGGGATAACGCAGGTTGAACAGCGGGCTGTTAAGGACGCATCCCAGGCCTCCGGTGCAAGGGAGGTCTATCTCATATCAGAGCCCATGGCTGCCGCCATTGGTGTTGGTCTGCCTGTAGGTGAACCAACAGGCAACATGATTGTCGACCTCGGAGGCGGGACCACTGATGTTGCCGTAATATCTCTTGACGGAATTGTTTACAGCAAGGTGGTAAGGGTTGGTGGAGACAGGATGGATGAAACGATCCTGGCTTATATAAAAAGAAGATACAACCTTATGATCGGCGAAAGAACTTCCGAGCAGATCAAGATAGAGATCGGCTCTGCCTATCCGACTGATAATACCTCCAGGGAGCTTGATATAAAAGGAAGGGACATGGTTTCAGGGATTCCCAAAACCATCACAATAAATGAAGAGGAGATCAGGGAGGCCCTTCAGGAACCCGTCACCATAATACTCGATACAATCAGGGCAGCACTTGAAAATACCCCTCCGGAGCTTGCAGCGGATATTGTAGATACAGGCATAGTGCTGGCCGGAGGTGGTGCACTCCTGCGCGGTCTTGATCTGCTGATCAAGGAAGAGACCAAGCTCCCTGTAATAGTCGCCGATGACCCCCTCACAGCAGTTGTCAGAGGAGTGGGCAAAATGCTTGATGAAATCGAGTTGCTGCAACGTGTAGCCCTGAATTGATAATGAGATGAGAAACAGACGAGTTGTTTTGCTTTTTCTGGTTGTTGTCGTTTCCGCCTCCATTATGACATTTCAGAGTACCAGGGGACCTTTTAAACCATTAACTGCCCTGCAGACCCCTCTCTACCAGCTGGAGAGGGGTTTCTCTGCTGTTATGCACATCATAAAATCTCCCTTTCGCTACTATTTCAGACTGGAAAAAGAGAACCGTAAACTTAAAAGAAAAATCGGTCAGTTTGAGATGAAGGAACAGGAATACACAGAGCTCAAACTCGAAAACCAGCGACTAAGCACCATTCTCGGCATAAAAGAAAGAGCCCCTCATTTTATTGCAGCCGCAAGGGTTATCTCTTCAGGGATAAGGCAGTGGCCGGAGCTGATTATAATTGACAAGGGCTCATCAAGCGGCATTAAAAAGGATATGGCCGTAAGGATACCGGAGGGGCTCGTTGGAAAAACCTCCGAGGTTATGCCGGGGTTTTCAAAGGTGCTGCTTGTCACAGACGTAAGCTTTTCCGTATCCGTCCGGCTTCAGGACACAAGGATTGAGGGTATATTGTCAGGCAGGGGGGATGGATACTGTACCTTAAAGTATATCCCGAGGGACGAAAATATAAGGCCCGGGGCGTTATTAATAACCTCAGGGCTTGACGGGGTTTTCCCCGAAGGTATTCCCGCGGGTTATATCACGGGGGTTGAGAAAGGGAGCGAGCTCTTCCTTGACATTGACGCTAAACCAATAATAAAGACATCCATGATTGAAGAGGTCATGGTCTTTAAAAAATAGGACTTCAATTTATGAACAGGACTGCCAAAAAAATCGCTTTCTGGACAATAATCATTGCTGGAGTTTTTCTCCTGCAATCTGTGATATCAATAGACATAATAAGAGTGAATCTGACGCTGCTTCTTGTCTATTATTTCGGCCTCAGGAGAGGTGAACTCCAGGGCGCAGCAGTCGGGATATCCGTTGGGTTCCTCGAAGATACCCTGTCAGGACAGTTAATCGGTCCGGGAATGCTGGGAAAGGGATTGGTTGGTATACTTCCTGCATATCTTTCAGAGGGCTTTTTCATATGGACTCCCCTGCTGGGAATGCTTGCGGTCTTTACCCTGACGGTTGTTGACGAAACAGTGGTGTACACATCGCTTTCCCTCTTCTCGCAGAGGCCGGCACCTTTACCGGATTTTATAGGCCTGACCATTGTCAAGGCATTGATAAACGCACCCTTTGGGTGGCTGATAAAACCAGGAAAATGATAGATAAAAAGAAGACCATAACGGTTCTGGCTTACATATCCATGGCCGTTTTTGTAATCTTTTTACTAAGGCTGTGGCAGTTACAGATACTGAAAGGCAGTTACTACAGGAAACAGTCCGAGAAAAACAGGGTCAGGGTCTTCAAGATTCCTGCCCCAAGGGGTATAATCTTTGACAGAAACGGCATCCCCCTTGTGAAAAATGCCCCTTATTTTATCGCCTCACTGATACCCGGCCTCTCGAAAAAGGGCCTCAACCTTTCCGGGCTGTCAAAACTCCTTGACACATCAGTTGAAGATTTGTCAGAAAAGATAGCAAAACGGAAAAAACATGTCCTGGAGCCGATAAGGCTGAAAGAGGGTCTGAGCTTTTCACAAGTCGCCAGGATAGAGGCAAGAAGGTCTGATTTCCCCGGCCTTGTAGTAGAGACAGAAATCACGAGGGCATATCCCTATGGCAGCACCGGCGCACACCTGATCGGGTATCTGAGTCTTCCCACTGAGGCCCAGTTGCGCAAGGGGCTCTTTGCCGGCACACCCAGGGGCACCTTTGTTGGACAATGGGGAGTGGAAGCGCTCTATGATAAACGGTTAAAAGGTGTTCCGGGAAAGAGGTTTATAGAGGTCGATGCACTCGGAAGGCAGCTGCGTACACTGAAGGTAGTGCCGCCCCAAAAGGGGGAGGAACTGACCCTGAGTGTTGACATCCGGACACAGAAGACGGCAGAGGAGGCATTTAAGGGAAAGGCCGGAGCACTTATGGCCCTGGACCCTCAAAGTGGTGAGGTACTTGCACTGGTAAGCCTTCCTTCTTTTGATCCTAACCTCTTTGTACGCGGGATATCACAAAGGCAATGGAACCGGCTTCGGAGGAATCCAGGACATCCCTTTCTGAACAGGGTGTTTCAGAGTCAATACCCTCCGGGCTCCATATTCAAGATCGTTACTGCCATTGCCGCCCTGGAGGAGGGGGTTGTAGACGAGAATTTTTCAGTGGATTGCACGGGTGAGATTCATGTGGGAATATGGAAATTCAGCTGCTGGAAGGGGCAGGGACACGGTAAAACAGCACTCAGAAAGGCCCTTGTTGAGTCCTGCGATATATATTTTTATGAGATCGGCAGGCTCCTCGGGATGGACAGGATTGCGAAGTATGCAAATGCACTTGGACTCGGCATTGCCCCCGGGGTCAAGCTGAGTGCTGAAAGAAAAGGGCTCATCCCGACTACATCCTGGAAATTAAGAAAAAAGGGGATTCCATGGTACCTTGGCGAGACCTTTAATGCTGCAATAGGGCAGGGATACGTCTCGATTACTCCTGCCCAGGCAGCCCTGATGATATCCGCCATAGCAAACGGGGGCAATGTTTACAGGCCTGAACTTCTCAAGGATCAGCCCGGCCCGGAACCGATAGCAAAACTCAGCCTGAGTCCAAAGACACTCAGGATAATCAGGGACTCCCTCGTAGGGGTGGTTGAGGACAGAAAAGGCACGGGCGGAACGGTAAGGTCGGAAATAGTCGGAATTGCAGGCAAGACAGGGACTGCCCAGGTCATCAAGATCCCTGAATCAGCAAAGAAGAAACTTGCAAACAAGTTCAGGGACCATGCATGGTTCGTTGCATACGCACCTGCTGAAGACCCCTCAATAGCCGTCTCCGTCTTTGTTGAGCACGGCGGGCATGGCGGAGAAACGGCAGGCCCTATTGCAAAGGCAACTATTGAAGCATACATGAAATCATCGGGATACTATGTTGAGACACCGGCTAAAAATTAATTACCAGGGCATGCGGAACTTTGACTGGCTCATGTTCTCCATCCCCATTGTCCTTACCCTCCTTGGGATAATGACGATATACAGTGCCACAAGGTCTGTCCTGGATACCCAGCCATCGTTTTATGTAAGGCAGTCGATATGGCTGGTCCTCAGCATCGTAGCCCTCTTTGTCTCTGCAAGTTTTGATTACAGGAAACTTATCGGATTTGCCTACCATTTGTACGGAATCGGGTTAATCCTTTTGTTCCTGACTATAGTGCTTGGTCATACGGGCATGGGAGCGCAGAGGTGGCTCAGGATAGGGCCGGTCAGTTTTCAGCCCTCGGAGATGTTCAGGATAGCCATTATTATCGTTGTGGCTAAATACCTGAGCATAAAACGTTCACCCCTTTCAACCTCTCCCCTTGCAACTCTCCTGTTCCTCTTTGTACTGATACCCTTCTATCTTCTTTACAAGCAACCAGACCTTGGCACGGCAATAACATTGGTCGGAATAGTCGTCTTAATGGTCCTGGTGAAGGGGGTGCAGAAACGTATTCTCGTCAGTCTGCTGCTGGTGATTATCATCTCGCTTCCTTTTGCAGGAAACATACTGTGGGAAGGACTGAAGGAATACCAGCGCAACAGGCTGGTTGCATTTATAGACCCGAAGGTCGATCCAAAGGGCATAGGATATCAGATTGAGCAGTCCAAAATCACGATAGGCTCCGGCAAGTTTTTCGGCAAGGGATATCTCAAGGGCACACAGGGACCGTTCCGGTTTCTGCCCGAAAAGCATACGGATTTTATATTCTCGGTCTTTTCAGAGGAGTGGGGGGCTGTTGGCTCTGTTGTTGTGATCAGCCTTTATCTCCTGTTAATTATACGGGGATTTGAAACCGCCTTTTATGCAAAGGATGAATTCGGTACTCTCCTGTCCATTGGGATCAGCGCCATGTTCCTCTTCTATGTCTTTATCAATATCGGCATGACGATGGGGCTGATGCCGGTAGTAGGCATTCCTTTGCCTTTTTTCAGCTATGGCGGCACTGCCTTGCTTTCCAATTTCATATGTGTGGGTCTCCTGATAAATGTAAGGATGAGACGGTTTATCCTCTTTTATTAAGGCCCGTCCTTTTGTTATAATTATCCTTACGTTTGAGTGTATGACTACGGCGGTGTAGCTCAGTTGGTAAGAGCATGCGGCTCATATCCGCAGGGTCGGGGGTTCAAATCCCTCCACCGCCACCATCCCTTCCCTGCAGTTTGCAATTACTTATTATTAAACCGGCAAATAAAAACAGAGTTTTTTAAAAGGAACACACCCCTTAATCCCCTCTTGATAGAGGGGAAAGCAGAGGGTTTACAGATCAATCTCGTATCTCACACCTGAGGACGTGTTTGTACCACATAGTATCGGCCACCTGTACAGGCTCCCTCAATATCCTGCGGAGAGCCAATGACCTTTTCGGTCATGATGCCGACATTGGTGATTCCGGTCAGTAGCTCCTTTCTGAAATTCTCATCCCACACCAGTGGCTCCTCTGTATAATCCAGAGTAACCTCCTGTGGAGGCTCCAGCATTACGCTGTCATAAAGGCCGGCTCCGGCGTATCCGCTCAGGTCCTCCCCGTTGGAGTCTGAACGGAAGATGAGGCCTCCGCCAAAGAGACCAATGCTTTTGCTCGGATAAGAAAGGAGCTGTGGTTCAGACCCTGTTTTCCTGCAGGTAAAACCAAGGGCCCTGCCCGGGTAGTTACCGACCAGGGTCTCCCCAAGGCCCAAAACCACCTCAGCATAAAGTTCATCACTGTCGCCTGTAAAAGGATTGTCCGTATGGATTACAAAGGAGTATTCCGCCTCCACGACCTGCTGGATGAGCACTGCCATGAAAAGGTCTTCATCAGGGATACCCCTTGCCTTACGGCTCAGATATGCCCTTTCATTCCACTTGGACGCCCAGACACGCTTGATACACATCCAGGTGTCATCCCAGTCTTTGGGCCACCCAAGCCCTGCATCCTCCATAACCCCGCGAAGTACGGCCGGCAACTCCTCCGGGGCTTCAAGCCCCAGCAGGGCCTTGCGGATCTCTTCAAGTATCTCTTCGGGGTTGCCGTCAAGCCCGGATACGAGTTCCCGGTAACGTTGTGCAATCTCGCTGTTACGATCCAGTGCAAGCACTTTTTCGAATACACCAAACGGCAGTGCCACTGAAGCGGGCAGATGGACCCAATCAGGCAATTTACCCTGCAGGCGGGTCAGGTTGAGGGACTTGCCGCCCACTACTCCTTCCCTGAAATCCCTTGCACCTATAGCGTATGCTGTAAACTCAGGCCGGGCTATTTTTATAAATCCCAACTTTACCCGTGGGGGTACATTAACCATTTCACCGGAAACCTCTTCAAATACCACGTCTCCTGATGTATCCACCGCAAAGTTAAGGTAACGGCCCTTGAGTGATTTAAGGCGCTCAAGGTGTTTTCTGTCGTAACAGATGGCAAAGAGGAGGCGGGCGTTTCGGGCACGGACCGCCACATGAGACACAAGATCAACTGCATCCGGAGTAATAACAGCGGTTACACCTTCAGGGGGCTCTTCATCTCCCCTCACCTTGTCCGCAATGATAACTGTGGGACTGTCAAACCTTTTGCCCTGAACGGCCCCTAATGCCTCCACAGTCTCGACCCGCCCAATCCCCTCGCCCTGGCTGATAACCTGCCAGTTGCCGAGCTTTGCCTTTTTTCGCAATACCGGGTCCAGATAACGCAAAAGCATGGACAGAACAAATGCAGGTCTGCCGCGTACAATCTCTTCAGAGAAGAGTGTAATAGCCCATGAATCGGCTTGAAATGCCTTGCCGAGTAATTCTGCCTTGGGTTGCAGCAACCGGTAATAATGGTCGATAAAGGCGCCTATGGCACGCCCTATCCTGTCAAGAACGGCCTTGGCGTGGAGTGCCCGGTCAAGGGTAAGGGGAGAGACTGCCTTGAGCCTTTTCCACTCACGGAGACATGCTGAAAACTCTGCACTGTCATAGAAGAACCTTACGTTCTCAAGTACCATGCCCACCAGATCTACGAGTTCCTTTACATCCATGCGGGAGTGTATATTGCGCTCTACGATAACGCGCAGGAACTCCTCGAGGGCAAGGTCGAGGTAGAGGATATCACGCAGCCTGGCGTTATCCTTCTCTGTGCCCAGGAGTCTGTTAAGAATGCGCCGCACCCGGGTAATCCTGTCAACAAGGTCCACCACCTCTGTCTTGCTGTTATCCTTATGCTTCCATATGAATTCAAGCATCTCGCTTGCCTCGGCATCCAGTAGATACCTTGCGGCATTGATGGCGCTTTCGAGGTCAGTGCCGGAATGAACCGATCTTAAAAGTCTTAGATACTCCTCAAAATCATGTATCAGGGCCTCTTTCAGGTGAGGGATAAAATCCGGAGGGCTTTTTATAGGCCGTTCAAAGCCTTCCAGCCTCTCTTTTGTAACACCTCCGGCCTCAAGGGTTCTGTAGAAGAGTTCGAGATCGCCGTCACTTCTCAGGAAGTTCAGGTAAGCCTCACAGATGACGATATCATCGGGGGTGGCGTTGTTATGGAGTTTCTGGTGCCACTCCTCCAGAAAATGGCCTGCAACCTCCTTGATGTGGTGTCTGTGCATAATATGGAGTATCTCGTCACGAATACGCTGGCCCTCACCACCCCTGCCCACTGTGGTCATCATCAGCCTGATTAGATCACGGCTTGACGGTTCACTTATATAGACGTCTGCAAGCTTCAGGGTCAGGCGGTCCTGGGAGTGTGTCAATTCTCTCGGTTTTGTATTATAGTTC
>BDTQ01000185.1 GCA_002898135.1 bacterium BMS3Bbin07 | reverse complement strand
CTTAAAGATGAAAAAAGGTGTTTACATACTTCCCAACGGGCTTACCCTGAGTGGTATGTTCTTTGGATTTTATGCAGTGCTCTCTGCACTTAATGGTGATTATGTCAGGGCGGCCTGGGCAATACTGATTGCCACTGTCTTTGACGGACTTGATGGCTGGGTGGCAAGGCTTACAAACAGCACTCCCAGATTTGGGGTGGAGCTTGACTCCCTGAGTGACCTTGTTGCATTTGGTGTTGCCCCTGCCATTCTGGTTTACACATGGTCATTAAACCCGTTTGGCCGTGTTGGAGCAGCCGCGGCATTTCTCTTTGTTGCATGCGGTGCACTGAGGCTTGCACGTTATAATATCCAGATGGGCTCAGCAGAAAAACGCTCATTCACGGGCATGCCCATCCCTGCAGCAGGAGTCATAATCGCAACACTTGTCATCTTTTACGAAAATATTACCGAAGACAGACCCGAGAAGAGCATCCTGATACTCCTGCTCACGGTTGTCCTCGCAATTCTGATGATCAGTACAATGAGGTTTCACGGCGCAAAAGAAATAGACTTTAAAAAGAGGAAGCCCTTCTGGGTCCTTGTCATATTTGTGATCCTTATCGTTGTTACTGTTGTCCACCCACCTGTTGCACTCTTTTCCTTTGCAATGGTCTATCTCTTTTGGGGTATAATAGAAAACGCGTACCTGTTATATAAGAAGAAGAAAAAAAGGGTTAACAATCCGGATAAAAGAGCCGCTGCTTGATACCTGTTTCTTATCACCAGAACTAATAAGGAAGTTAAGGATTATGAGATACATAAAGATTTTTGATACAACTCTCAGAGACGGCGAGCAATCACCGGGGGCCTCAATGAATGTGGAGGAAAAACTCCATGTTGCCCGTCAACTGGCAAGATTAAAGATTGACGTGATAGAGGCCGGCTTTCCTGTTGCCTCCCCTGGCGATTTTGAGGCCGTAAGGAGAATTGCGGAAGAGATAAAGGGAATCACTGTTGCAGGACTTGCCAGGGCAAAGGATGTAGATATCGAGCGGGCGGCAGAGGCAATAAAACCCGCGGAATCCGGAAGGATACATACATTTCTTGCCACCTCTGACATTCACCTGAAGTACAAACTCCGCATGAGCAGGGAAGAGGTTTTGAATGCAGCCGTAGGTGCAGTGAAGAAGGCAAGGGGTTTTACAGATGATGTGGAATTTTCTGCCGAGGATGCCACAAGGAGTGACTGGGATTTCCTCTGCAGGGTTACGGAAGAGGTTATAAAGGCCGGGGCGACAACCGTGAATATTCCTGATACCGTGGGTTATACCATACCCCAGGAATTTGGCGAGCTGATTGAGTATCTGATGAACAGGGTGCCGAATATTGATAAGGCGGTAATCTCCGTACATTGTCATAATGACCTCGGTCTTGCAGTGGCCAACTCACTGACTGCCGTCCTTAATGGGGCCGGCCAGGTTGAGTGCACATTGAACGGTATCGGAGAGCGGGCCGGAAATGCGGCATTGGAAGAGGTGGTAATGGCGCTAAAGACAAGGCCGAAATTCTTTAATGCAGAGACCGGGATAGTTACTGAGGAGATATACAAGACGAGCCGTCTCGTCTCAAAGATTACCGGCATGGTCGTACAGCCAAACAAGGCCATAGTCGGTGCCAATGCCTTTGCCCACGAGGCCGGCATTCACCAGGACGGGATGCTCAAGGAGCGTTCAACCTACGAGATTATGAAGCCCGAGACGGTCGGGATACCACAGAGCAAATTAGTCCTTGGCAAGCACTCGGGCAGGCATGCCTTTAAGGAGAGGCTCAGGGAGCTTGGTTATGAACTGGGTGATGAGGAGCTCAACAAGGCATTTGAGAGGTTTAAGCGTCTGTGTGACCAGAAGAAATATATATTTGACGAGGATATCGAGACCCTTGTATCTGAAGAGGTAAAAAAGGTTCCCGAGGTTTTCAGCCTTATGGACCTGAAGGTCTCAAGCGGTACATCGGTCAAACCGACTGCCACAGTCCGTCTGAAGCTCAGGGACGAAGTTGTTGAGCGTACCGAGGAAGGTGACGGACCTGTTGATGCCACTTACTGTGCCATTGCAAGGATTACAGAGACAAAGAGCCATCTTGAGAAGTTCGAGATAAAGGGTATAACAGGGGGCACTGATGCACTTGGAGAGGTCATGGTGACCCTTGAGGAGGATGGCCATACGGTCAGGGGATACGGATCTGATACTGACATCATTGTTGCTGCAGCAAAGGCATATATTAATGCCCTGAACAAGCTTGAGGGCAGAAAGAGGGAGTTGCAAAAGGGAATATGACTGAAAAGACAAGGAATATCCGCAGATTACACAGATTTCACAGATTTTTTATCTTAAAAATGATAAAGTCGTAAAAAGACTAAAAATGCCCTTTTTGTCATTGCAAGCATCTTTTTTTGTCATTGCGAGCAGAGCGAAGCAACTTCTATCCGTTATGGACTTTTTATGAGTTTGTCAATCTTTAATAATCTGCGTTAATCTGTGTAATCTGCGGATTAAATAAGTTCTTGTCTCTTAAATCCGTGACTAGTTTTAGACTTTTTTATTTTTGATGGAGGAATGGATGACAATTACTGAGAAGATACTTGCTGCACATGCCGGGAAAAAAGAGGTCTCTCCTGGAGAGTTGATAAATGCAGGGGTGGACCTTATACTTGCAAACGATATAACTGCGCCTATTGCCATAAAGGAATTCAGGAAGATTGGGGCTGAAAAGGTCTTTAATCCTGAGCGGGTGGCCTTTATACCGGATCACTTTGCCCCTCAGAAGGATATAAAGGCTGCAGAGCAGTGCAGGATGCTGAAGCTCTTTTCAAGAGAGCAGGGGCTGGAACTCTATTTTGAGGTTGGCAGGATGGGGGTTGAACATGCACTGCTTCCGGAGCAGGGGCACGTTGTTCCCGGAGATCTTGTAATTGGGGCCGATAGCCATACGTGCACATACGGCGCCCTTGGCGCCTTCTCCACCGGCGTTGGCTCTACTGATGTTGCAGCTTCCATGGCAACCGGGGAGTGCTGGTTCAAGGTTCCGGAAAGCATGAAGTTTATCTATTATGGAAGCCTTGGAAAGTGGGTCGGCGGCAAGGACCTCATCCTTCATACAATCGGAGACATTGGTGTGGATGGAGCCCTTTACAGGGCTATGGAGTTTGAGGGTGAGACGATAAGGGCCCTGCCGATGTTCGGCAGGCTTACCATGTGTAATATGGCTATAGAGGCCGGGGGAAAGAGCGGGATAATTGTCCCTGACGATATAACAGAGGCTTATGTTAATGGAAGGGCTAAAAGGGAGTACAAGTTTTATCAGTCCGACCCTGATGCAGCATATGTGGAGACAAGGAGATCG
>BDTQ01000184.1 GCA_002898135.1 bacterium BMS3Bbin07 | reverse complement strand
GACATCTTTATCGATCTCAGCACCATCATGAATTATTGCTGTAGGATGTATCTCAGACATAACTATCTCCTCTTTGCCATCTGGAATTCCTCAATCAATCTCATACCTTGAATCATCAATACCTACAGCTCCCTGTCAGTAACCATGGCTGTAAACTCTGCCTCTGCTACAAGCTTGTCTCCTACGTGGGCAGTGCCTGCAAATCTCCAGATCGTCCCCCGCCCTCTCAGAACGGTAACCTCTAACGTCAGTTGATCACCAGGCACCACGGGTTTCCTGAACTTCGCCTTCTCTATACTCAAAAAATAAGTTGACTTACCTGCAGCGCCTGACTTATAGGCAAGAACCCCTGACAGTTGTGCCAGTGCTTCGACAATAAGCACTCCGGGCATTATAGGATTTCCGGGGAAATGACCCTGGAAAAATGACTCATTCATGGTGAGATTCTTGATTCCCACAGCCCGCTTCCCATCCTCAACCTCTGTAACCCTGTCAAGCATCAGAAAGGGATATCTGTGGGGCAGGGCTTTCATAATCTCTTTAACATCAATCATCCCTACCTCCTTTCTCTGCACTGCCTATTTTTTCTTCAAGCTCTCTTATCTTTTTCTGCAATTCAGGAAGCCTCTCATACAGGGCTCTCACTCTGAGCCATTTGAAATGCGGCATTACCGGGATACCGGAATAAGTACCCTTCTGAAGCCTGCCGATAACCCCTGACATTGCTCCCACTATACATCCATCCTCTATCTGTACATGATCTGAAACACCTACCTGTCCGGCAAGTGTCACGTAATTCCCTATCTCCGTGCTCCCGCCTATACCCACCTGTGCCACTATAATACAATGTTTGCCTATGCTTACGTTATGTCCTACCTGCACCAGGTTATCTATCTTTGTGCCTTCTCCGATAATTGTGTTACCGGTAGTTGCCTTGTCTATGGTAACAGAGGCGCCAATCTCCACATCATCCTCAATAATCACCCCTCCGACCTGGGGTATCTTGCGGTGCCTGCCGTCTGAAAAAACATAGCCGAAACCATCAGAACCTATTACAGCCCCGGAATGAATTATCACCCTCGACCCAAGCATCACCCCTTCACGGATGGTAACGTTTGGGTGGACAATACAGTCCTCTCCTATGGAAGAACCCTTCCCTACAAAGACCCCGGAATATACCACGGTCCTGTCTCCAACGGTAACACCTTCAGAAAGAAAGCTCATCGGATAAACGGTTACATCCATGCCAAGCCTGACAGAATCAGAAACAACGGCCCCAGGCATCACACCTTCAGGGCGGTGAGGCTGCACATAAAAGACTTCCAGTGCCCTGGCAAAGGCAAGAAGCGGGTTTTCAGCAGCAATCTGTGGAATATCAATCTCGGGAACCGGCTCTTTGACTATAACCGCTGCAGCAGCGGAAGCCCTGAGTTGCGGAATCAACTTACTGCTCGTAAGAAAGGTTAAATATCCCTGCTTTACAGAGTCTATTCCCCCGACACCTTCTATCTCGATATCGGCATCAAAAAGGGGCTTTGCATCAATTTTAGCCGCCAACTCACTGAGTCTCACTTCCCATCCTTCATCTTTTCATTGTATTTATTTATAACCTTTTCAGTAAGGTCAATGGATTTATCGGCATAGAGGACAAAGCCCTCAACTCTTTCAAGTATCAGAGTATAGTGCTCTTCCTTGCCAATCGCAGCTATAATCTTTCTTAAATCCTTCAGAAGCTCGTTAGTGAATTCGGATTCCCGCTTCTTGACTTCTGCCTGTGCATCCTGAACAAACCGCTGAAAATCCCTCATCTTCCTGTCAACGTCTTCCTGTTTGGCCTTTTGTGCATCCTCTGAAAGCAGGGCCGACTGTTTATCCAGATCCGCCTTCAGTTTCTCAAGTTCCTTTCCCTTCTTGTCTATAACCACCTGCTTGGCCTTGATTATTTCATCAAGGTCAGCCTTTGCCTTCCTGCCTCCTTCAGACTCGTTTAATGCCTTCTGAAGATTCACATACCCGATCTTCAAATCGGCCCCGTAAGCAAGGCTGCTGAAAAGCAGTCCAAAAATCAATAGAATCCCCACTCTTTTCATTAAACTCTATCCTCCTTTTTAGGTATAGTCATCATAACATTCAGGCAAATTTCCATCAAAAGAAACTCCCGAAGGCAAACTCTATCCTGCCGGAACTCTCATCATCTCGCCTGTCGATATTATATCCATATTCTATCCTAATAGGACCTATAGGTGAAACCCACCTGATACCGGCACCTGTTGTATACCTCAGATCACTCCCAAAGGTCTCGGAGCTTCCATAGGCACGTCCGAGGTCAAAAAAGACAACACCCTTAAGCCTGATCTCATCCAGCAAGGGAACGATATACTCGGCATTAAATAATAACTCCTTTGTGCCTCCTATGACATCCCCATTTTCGTCCCTTGGTCCACCCTCTCCAAAATCAAGTCCCCTGATGGTGTACATACCCCCCACGTAAAACCGCTCATAAAGGGGAAGCTTCCTGTCAAAGAGACCACTTGCATACCCCACCCTGCCCCTGAGAGAGACCGTTGTCTTTCCAACCGGGAAAAACCACTTTGAATCAAGCAAACCCTTAACAAAATAGTTATCACCCCCAAGCCCCGAATAAGTCACAAAAAGGGAGTTTCTTGAACCGCTTGATGGGTCAAGATAGTTGTCCCGTGAATCCCTGACTACAGCAGGAGTTATACTGCTTGTAATGTTGGTGCCAATCTGCTCTTTTATAATATTGGATGCATCCTCCAGCACGTCGAATATTGTTACCTGCTCATATCTGTACCCAAGACTTGAGCTCCAGTAATCATTAAACCTCTTGCCAAACCCAACTGAAGCGCCGGTTGCCTTCTTGTTATATCCAATATAGTCTCTTTCTGTATTGTAAGCACTCAGGGTCATAGAGACCGGCCTGTCGAGAAACCACGGGTCCTTGTATGAAATTTCATAAAAGGTTGACCGCCCGCCAAACTCTCCCTTCAATTTTATATACCTGCCCGTGCCGAACAGATTTCCCTGTGTAAGGTCTATCATGGCTACAAGCCTATCTACAGTACTGTATCCGCCTCCAATACTCAAAAAACCGGTTGCCTTCTCTTTTACCTTTATATCAATATCAATTACCTTCTTTTCAACTTCCGGCTTGGGCACGAGTTCTACTGTTTCAAAGAAGTTCAGATTGTTTATCCGTTCATAACTCCGCCTGAGCAGTTTGCTGTTGAAGATATCCCCCTCATCCAGCCTCATCTCCCTCCTTATAACCTTATCCTTTGTCCTGGAGTTGCCTGATATCTCTATCCTGCCGACCCTGAAAATACCACCTTCGTCAATATTCATGATTATGGAGACCTTGTGAGCCTTCTCATCAGGCACAATATCAGGCTCCGCAGAGGCAAGGGCATAGCCTTTCTCAGAATAAAAGTCCGTGATTTTCCTGATCCCTTCCGTCAGTTTTTTCCTGCTGAAAACCTCCCCTTTCCTGAGCGGCAGCAGTCCCTTCAGGGTCTTCTCATCATAGGTCTTATTACCCACAAAACTGACACTTGAAACCCTGTATTGAGGCCCTTCGGATATACGGAGACTGACTATCATCCCCGTCCTGTCCGGAGTAAGCTTCGTTTCAGGACCGGAAACAACAACATTAAGATAACCGTTGTCATAGTAGAGATTCCTGATCCTCTCTATATCCGCCTTCATCTCGGATTCCTTATAATAGCCTGCAGATGTAATGAACGACAGGAGACCCCAGCTCTTTGTCTTCATAACCTTTTTAATCTCGCGGTCGGATAATGCCTGGTTCCCCTCAATCCTTATCTCCTTTATTTTAACCTTTTCTCCCTCTTTGATCAGGAAGGTGAGGGAAACCTCATTTTCTGTAATCTTTTTGACAACAGGCACAATACCGGCAAGCCAGTACCCTTCACCTTCATAAAATGCCCTCAGTCGAAGAACATTGTCCCGGATAAGCGTTGCATCTTCGATTGCACCTGAAGTAATGGTTATCTGTTCCCTGAGTTTATCGTCATCATATTCCCTGTTGCCCTGAAACCCCACCTTCACAATCG
>BDTQ01000183.1 GCA_002898135.1 bacterium BMS3Bbin07 | reverse complement strand
TCCTTACGCACAACCGCCTGTGATAATCACCTGCGAGCACGATCCGCATCTCCATCTTTAACCTTTCAAAGGGACCTACAAAACGATGCGTAAAAATAAGGGTTAAAAAAACCACAACAACTGCATAACCCGCGAAAACAACAATAAAGAAAAAGAGCCCCGGTTCTATCTTTCCACCGAGCACCCTGGTTAAATATGTCAAAAAAGCCATGGCAAGAAGTGACCAGAGGATCATGAGGGCAATCGAAAACCGCAGCTCCCTGTGCCTGAAGTATCTCTTCCGTATCTTCTTTTTCTTTTTTTCCATTACTTGTCCCTTACACCCGGAGCCCGCCCGTCATAGAGATTCCTCTCGAGCAGCATCTCGGCAATAGTCTTTCGGAATCTCGTGGTGTAGTCCAGCTCGCGTCTTATCCGACCCTCAAGATTGGCTATCCGGGTATAGAACGGGGTGCGGTCAATAAGGTGTGTCCATTCTTTCTGAAAGGTTTTATTGAATATCCCACAGCCGGTAAAACTCTGGTTACCCTTTACAGGATGGTCGAGTCCTCCGGGGAAGCCGTGAATCCTGCATATAAGAGGCCTGTATTCGTAAATCCTGCATAGCCCGTCGTAGTTAAGGGGGCACATCATCTCCAGCTCTTCCTCTTTGCCCCTCTGTTTGTCCAGGTCCCTCAGATAATCCCGCCCCCTTCTCATGCTTTCGTCCCTGATTTCAGCGGGCAGTTTATCAAACCCCTCAAGGAGGGCAAAAGATTCAACTACTGTATAGTGATAAAAGACCGTCCGGCAGCAGTTGTCATCACAACCATTACAGCTGAACCCGTAATAATCCGCTGAGTCCCTGCAGACCCTGTCAATCTCGCCGTATATTTTGAAGAGTTTATCCATGAATACTGCCCTGTCAATTTTCATTAATGACCGCCTTCTGCCTCTTTGCACTCCCCGCAGGGAAAATACATGGTGATGGCATCCCTTATTCTCTTCATTGCCTCCTCTTCACTCCTGCCGTAGGCCGTGTAGCCTGGAAGCCTCATTGTCTCGGCAGCCCAGAGCCCCTCTTCGGTACAATAGAGTACAATGTCCCTCATAACGGTTCCTCCGTCAATTTTCTCAACAGGGCTGAAGCCATTGCCGCAATGCCCTCACCGCGACCAATAAATCCCATGCCTTCGTTGGTTTTAGCCTTGATATTCACACACCCGTCAGGCACACCCGCCCCCTCTATAGAGCGGATCATCTCAGGGATAAAGGGGGCAAGGCGGGGTCTTTCCGTAATAACAGTTGAATCAATCCAGGCTACCTCATAACCGTTCATCCTGACAATCTCAACTGTATGCTTCAGCATCTCAAGGCTTGATGCATCCTTCCATTTGGGGTCTGAGTCAGGAAAGTGCTTACCTATATCACCCATCCCCATTGCCCCTATAAGTGAATCAACTATGGCATGAACGAGTACGTCTCCATCCGAATGCGCGAGCAGACCCTTTTCAAAGGGAATCCTGACCCCGCCAATCACAAGCCTCCTGTTGGAAACAAGCCTGTGGGAATCATATCCGGTGCCAATACGCATGCGGGTTAAGAACGGTTCCTCAGAAAGGTCTCTGCCGCAGCCAGGTCTTCCCGGGTTGTAATCTTGATATTGGTGTATTCACCCTCTATCACCTTCACCCTGCCACCGCAGTGTTCGACCATGGCAGCGTCATCAGTAAAATGCATACCGGAGCTCAGGGCCTCTGTATATGCCTCCATCAGTACATCATAGGGAAATACCTGAGGGGTCTGTACAGCAAGGAGTTGTTTTCTGTCAAGTGTCTTTTTGACCATGCCGTTCCTGACCTCCTTGATTGTATCCTTTACGGCAACAGCTGTAACCACCCCGTCAAGGTCTCCAAGTGCTGAGATAGCCTTGCGTATTATTTCCGGAGTAACAAGGGGCCTTACACCGTCATGCACCAGTACAATACAGTTCTTACGTTCAATCAGGTCAAGACCATGAGACACGGATTCCTGCCTCTCCTTCCCCCCCGGAGCAATCTTCCTGACCTTTGTAAAACCGTATTGCTCCACGATCTCAAGTGCCTTTTCCATCTCATCATTGCGCATTACAGGTATGATCTCAACTATCTCCTCAACGGCCTGCAGCGCACTGAGTGTCCGGGCGATTACCGGCAACCCGCTCAGATCCAGGAGGGTCTTTCCTTCCCCAAATCTCCTGCCTGAACCCGCAGACGGGACTATGGCAATAACGGGTTTCATCATCCCCTCTGTAACTTCAACTCTTCCCTTTCATACTCGTCCTTCGGCTTTGAAAAGATCATCCTGCCGGCAGTGGTCTGCAACACGCTTGTCACTGCAACGTCAATCTTCTTTCCTATAAACCTCCTGCCGTTCTCTACAACAACCATTGTCCCGTCATCAAGATATGCAACTCCCTGGTTGTATTCCTTTCCCTCCTTAAGGACAAAGACATTCATGATCTCTCCCGGAAGGACAACGGGTTTCAGGGTATTGGCAAGCTCGTTGATATTCAGAACGGATACACCCTGGAGTTCTGCAACCTTGTTGAGATTAAAGTCGTTTGTCATGACCTTTGCATCGAGCATCCTGGCAAGGGCTACAAGTTTTGCATCCACTTCCTTGATATTAGGGAAATCCTCTTCCACTATCTTCACCGAGATATTGGGCATTTTCTGAATCCTGTGCAGTATGTCGAGGCCCCTTCTACCCCGAGCCCTTTTATTAGAGTCGGAAGAGTCCGCAATGTGCTGGAGTTCCTGAAGAATAAACTGGGGTATAATAAAGGTTCCTTCAATAAATCCCGTCTCGCAGATATCCGCTATCCTGCCGTCAATAATAACACTGGTATCAAGAAGCTTCAGATTGCTCTCAATGGCCTGTCCTTTAAAGAGCCTGAGGACACTGGAGATTGTAAGATTTCTCCCCCTGTTTGCACCCACAAGCAGACCACCATATCCTAAAATGGCATTTAAGGCAAAAGAAAGGCTGTTAATCTTGTCTGCAAGTACCGGCGACAAGGGAATTAAAACAAGCTTTGAAAATAGCAGACCAAAAAGAAGACCGATAAAGGCACCGATAAATCTGCCGGGTTTAACTTTTTGAAGAATACTGTCTGATAAAAGGGTTATAATCCCTAAAATCATGCCTGACACTGCCCCCCAGTACTCATAGTCGTACCTGCCGCCCATGTAAAACCCCCCGGACACAAAGGCTGCAAGTATCAAAAGCTTCATAAGTATCAGCATTTTCTCACCTCCTCTCCCTGGCTGGTCTTTTTCCCAGAAACCAGAGACCAACGATTTTGGCTCCTGACCAATGACTGCTATGGCTTCAGAGCCACATAGAACTTCCTGCCCCCCCTGTTCAGGAACATCACAACCATCTCATCGGGTTTTATCCCGGAGACGATCTTCTTCCAGTCATCAATACCGTAAATCCTTTTCCTGTCTATCTCCTGTATCACGTCTCCCTTCTTGATCCCAGCCTCCTGCGCTGCACTGCCCGCCTCGATATCAAGCACGACAACTCCCTTCTCTGACTGGTCAATCCCAAGCTGTTTTGCAATAGAGCCTGTCAATTCTGTTATTGTTATCCCTGCCAGGGCCTTCACATCATCGGGCTTCTCCTCCGGGATTGCAGAGGAAACCTCGGAAAACTCCGTTGGAAGCTCATTAACTACAACCCTGAATTTATGCTGTGTGCTGTTACGTACAACCGTGATCTCCACCTCTGAGCCGACCTTGCTCCGGGCAACCATGTTTCTGAGGGTTGAAACACTCGTTATAGCCTTTCCATTATACTGAGTGATTACATCACCCCTCTTTATGCCCGCCTTTTGTGCAGGGCTGTCCTTGAAGACATCACTCACAAGGGCTCCGGCAGTAGTCTTGAGGCCGAATTTTTCTGCCAGCTCCGGGGTCATGTCCTGGATGGTGACCCCAAGCCAGCCCCTGATAACCTTGCCTTCCTTTCGGAGCTGCTCCATAACACTCCTGACCATATTACTGGGGACTGCAAACCCTATCCCCTGATAACCGCCGCTCCGCGAGAATATAGCGGTATTTATACCCACGAGCTCCCCCTGGATGTTGACGAGGGGGCCACCTGAATTGCCCGGATTGATCGCTGCATCCGTCTGAATAAAATCCTCATAATCAGCGATTCCCACATTGGCCCGCCCAACGGCACTGACAATCCCCATGGTTACAGTATGGCTGAGACCGAAGGGATTGCCGATTGCAAGGACAAACTCTCCTACTTTCAGCCTCTCGGCATCACCCCATGGAACAGTGGGAAGGCCCTGCACATTTATCTTTACAAGCGCAAGGTCCGTCTTGGGGTCAGCCCCGACCACCTTGCCCGTAAGGGTTCTCCTGTCGTAAAGGGTCACCTTTATCTCATCGGCCTGATCTACTACATGGTTGTTGGTAATAATGTAACCATCAGCTGAAACAATGACCCCTGAGCCGAGACTCTGCTCCTTCCACTTCCTGGGAAGTTCCTGGAAGGGATTGATAAAATCAAAAAAAGGGTCATTAAAGATAGAAGACCTTTCTCTCCGGACGGTCTTTTTAGTGGATATGTTTACAACCGACGGAGAGACCGCCTCAACAATTTCTGCAAAGGCCCTGCTTGTATCCACAACCTTCTGTGAAAGCAACGGGGGAGTGTAAACGGTTCTCTGCGGAATCTTTACACGCTCGTATATTGAATAATAGGTGAGCCCGCCGATGAGGAATCCTATAAGTAATGTTAATAACCCAAAAAGTATCTTCTTTTTCATTACTTTTATTATAATAGTCAGTCCGGGATAAATGCAAAATTTAAAATAAAATATCCTGATGTTATATTAGCAGACACAGGGAAAAAGGAGTGCAATATGTCACGAGTATTTAACTTCAGTGCCGGACCGGCCATGCTGCCTGTAGAGGTTCTGGAACAGGCTTCAGCCGAGATGGTGGACTGGCACGGCACCGGCATGTCGGTAATGGAGATGAGTCATCGCGGCAAGGAATTCACCTCCATTGCGGAGAAGGCTGAGGCCGACCTGAAAGAGATCCTGACCATTCCTGATAACTATAAGAGCCTCTTTCTCCAGGGCGGTGCATCCAGTCAGTTTGCCATGGTTCCCATGAACCTGCTGAGGGGCAGGGATACCGCAGACTACATCAACACGGGCTCCTGGTCCAAAAAGGCTATTGCCGAGGCCGGGCGTTTCTGTAATGTAAACATTGCTGCAACGGCAGAGGCAAACAATTTCACCACAATACCGCCACGGCAGCAATGGTCTCTCAACCCCGAGGCTGCCTATGTACACTACACGCCTAACGAGACGATCGGCGGAGTCGAGTTTCACGGGATACCGGATGTTGGTGATGTTCCTCTTGTAGCGGACATGTCTTCAACCATCCTCTCACGGCCTGTTGACATATCCAGGTTTGGGGTGATCTATGCAGGGGCGCAGAAGAATATAGGTCCGGCCGGCCTGACCATTGTAATAGTACGGGATGATCTTACAGGGGAAACCATTCCCGGCACACCTACAATGTTCAACTATGAAATACATGCAAAGGCAGGTTCCATGTATAACACGCCCCCCACATACAGCTGGTATATTGCCGGTCTGGTATTTGAGTGGATAAAGAAAAAGGGCGGAATCAATGTAATAGCCGGGATCAACAAGCGCAAGTCCGGTAAACTCTATGCCTTCATTGACAACTCGGGCTTCTATAGCAACCCGGTTGCTCCGGACTGCCGTTCATGGATGAATATACCCTTTATACTGGCCAGGCCGGAGCTTGACGGCAAGTTTCTCGAGTTGGCAAAGGATGCAGGGCTGGTAAACCTTAAAGGACACCGGTCTGTCGGGGGAATGCGCGCAAGCATATATAACGCAATGCCTGAAGAGGGTGTGGATGCTTTGATTGCATTTATGGCTGACTTCGAGAAGAAATACGCCTGACGTACGAGAGACCCGGATCAAGGCTTTGAGCTTGCCTTCATCCCCGGCTGAATGGGTGCCAAAGGTTTGCTCAAGGTTTGGGTATCCGGCAAACTTCCTTTAAAAAATTAATGATATCAAGTTAGAAAACAGGAGGAACAAAAGTAATGAAGGTTCTTGTAAGTGACAATATCTCTCCAAAGGGTGTTGAACTGATGAAGAAGGCCGGCATTCACGTGGATGTCAGGACCGGAATGACCCCTGAGGAACTGAAGGCCTGTATTGCAGAATATAACGGTCTGGTCATAAGGAGTGCCACAACGGTGACCGCAGAGATTATTGAAGCAGCCACCAGCCTGAAGGTAATCGGCAGG
>BDTQ01000182.1 GCA_002898135.1 bacterium BMS3Bbin07 | reverse complement strand
TTTCGGGCAAGGCAAAGGAAATCAACGAGATGAAGGCGGAAATTCAAAAACTCCCCGAGGTAAGGGCTGACAGGGTTGAGGCTATCAGGCAGGCCATTGAGGCCGGTACATACAGGATAGACCCTGCAAAGGTTCTCAGCAGGATGTTAGAGGAGATATGAAGGATTCAGCCCGGATACTGAAGATACTCGAAGAACAGGTAAAGAGTTACTCAAGGCTCTACGACCTCCTGAAAGGGGAAAAAGCGGCAATCGTCTCCTTTAACCCTTTAGCGGTTGAATCCCTGGCCAAAGAGAAAGATAATCTCGTACTCCAGTTAAGGCTCCTTGAAGAAGAGAGGAAGAGACTTGCTGATGAATTCTTCGGAGACAGGGAGGGGGGGGGAAGTATTTCCGACCTTCACAGTATTACCGGAAACAAAAAATTCCTCGATCTCCGCTCTCAGCTCCTCAGTCTCATGCAGGGCATAGGAGAACTGAATGAGATCAACAGACTGCTTATAGAACGGGCATCCCTTCATCTCAGGGTCTCATCCGCCTTCTTCCAGACCTTTGACATTAAAGCCTCCCCTTCAGGCACCATCTCAAGGGAGGCATGATGGTTGCAGATAAAAAGCCCTCCACGGAGATAAAAGCCTGATGGCAATATTCGGACTCTTTGATATCGGGAAATCCGCCATCTTTGCAAGCCGGGCCGCTCTTGATGTAACGGCAAATAATATTGCCAACATCAATACCCCCGGTTTTTCACGCAAGGAAGCTATCCTTGACATACAGACACCGGGAAGGACCAGGGCAGGGTTCATTGGACGGGGTGTCACAGTCGGACAGATAAGACGCCATTACGACAACCTCCTGCAAAACCAGATACTCCTTCAGCAACAAAATTTTGCCAGGTCGAACAGCCTCGGAAACGTGTTCAGGCAGGTCGAAGAGGTATTTAATGAACAGCAGACCCCAAAATTCTCTGACTCCTTCAATGAATATATAAATGCCTGGCAGGAAGTAGCCAATAGCCCTGAGGCCCTGCCACAACGCTCTGTGCTTTTGCAGAGGGCCAAGGGGTTGATATCCATGGCAAAGGATATGGAACGCTCACTCAGGGAAACTGTAAAGCACACAGACGCACAGATCGAGGACTCGATTGGCAGGATAAACACTATAACCAGCAAGATTGCATCCATGAACGGCATGATAACAGAGGTGGAAGCCGGTTCCTCTTACGAGGCAAGCGACCTGAGAGACAAGCGGGATATCCTGATGGGACAATTGAGCGAACTGATCGGATTCAGCTCTTTTGAAGACGATGCCGGACGGGTTACTATTGTGATGGGCAGCAAAAACCTCGTTGAACGGGAAAGCTCTTTTGGGCTTGCTTCCGTAGTAAACCCTGACAACACCATAGACATAATGGCCGGCAATGACAGGGTGAATGATTACATCTCAAGAGGCGCCCTGTCAGGCATTCTTGCATCAAGAGAGGAGATTCAGGAAGGCCCGCTGAAGAATTTCAGGAGCCTTGTTGCATCCATCGTAAAGGAGACAAACCTGCAGCACCGGCAGGGATATGATCTTGGAGGGTCAACGGACAACGACTTCTTTGCCCCGCTTCAGTTATTTACAAGGGATTACTCGAACGGGACGGCTGTAACCTCTAAAACCATCTCCGACTTAACCCAACTGACACTCCACGAATACGAAATAAGGTTCAGCGATTCATCCACATACAGTGTGGTTGACCTTGCAACGGATACGACCGTTGTTCCCCCGACTACCTATACCTCAGGCAGTACAATAGCATTTGACGGTATGGAGATAGTGGTAACAGATGATGCCGGCGGCCCCCAGGGAGGAGATAAATTCCTTGTAACTCCTCTTGAGCTATCCATAGGTAATTTTGCCCTCAATATATCTTCTGCTGAAGACGTGGCGGCATCAACCTATGATTACACCCTGCCGGGGGACAACAGAAACGCACTTGCCATGATTGAGCTGTATCAGGGAAATGTTTCTGATATAGGAAGCAGTTTTAACGGTTACTACCGTACGATAGTAACCCTTGCAGGCACCATGAGCAGCACTGCACAGGACAGTACAAACTTTGAACAGAGCCTGCTTAACGAGCTGAACATGAGAAGGGAATCAGTATCAGGGGTTAACCTTGATGAAGAGGCTGCAAACCTCATCAGATACCAGAAGGCATTTGAGGCAGGGGCAAAACTCATAAAGGTCACCGACGAACTGCTGGAGGTTATACTCAATCTATGAGAATCTCAAGCTTTACAGTATACGACCAGCTGACAAGGGCCCTGCAGGAGAATCTCAGAAGGCTCTATGATGCCCAGGAAACCCTTGCCACCGGAAAGAAGATAAACAGGCCGTCTCAGGATATTGTCGGGGCATCGAGGGCACTTGACTATAGGGTCAGCATTAAGGAGACTCAACAGAATATAAAGAGCATTGAGGGAGCAACAGCTAATCTTGAGATCACCGGGGGAATCCTTGGAGATGCCACCAATGCCCTTTCAAGGTTAAAAGAACTCTCCCTTTCGGCACTGAACGGAAGCATGAGCAGTGAGGATAGAGCGGCAACGGCAAAGGAGGTCAGAGAACTGAAGAAGCACCTGCTCAGTCTTGGAAACTCCTCGTTTCAGGGCAAATATATCTTCAGCGGACTCCTGACGGACAGGATGGCTTTTGACCCCAACACTTATGATTACCGGGGCGATGAAAACAATCTTGAGATAAAGGTTGGAGCCGATGCAAGGATAAAGGAAAACCTGACAGGAAATGAGGCATTTGCCTACGTTCAATCATCACACAAAGTAGTTACACTTGAGGAGGGGACAAAATACATTCATTACATCCCCGGACAGGATATCGATGCAACCTATCCCCCCAACAGGGTGATAATAGCCATTTCCACCACGGACGATAAGTCTGCAGTGGAGACAGAGCTTCAGGGCGGCCCGCCATACACTTCGGTAGAGGATACCTTTTATTTCGACAACATTATTCAGATGACCGGGCAGTTGCAAAGTGCACTTGAGAACAATAACATCGACAGGATCAATGCAATACTGACCCCGATCGACGATTCTCTCGGACAGGTCACGGATGCAAGGGCAGAGTTAGGGGCAAGAATAAATTTCACGGAGACGGAGCATGGCAGACTGGATAATACCGTTCTTGGTTTACGGACCCTCCTTTCCGGAACAGAGGATGCGGACCTTGCAGAGGTAATATCTGAGGTATCAAAAAACGAAGTAGCCCTGCAGGCATTAAGGAATATAGGGGCAAGGTTACTGAGCCAGTCCCTTCTGGATTTCCTGCAATGATTATTAAACCGGCAAGTAAAAACAAAGTTTTTAAAAGGAACACCCCCCTTAATCCCCTCTTGATAGAGGGGAAAACAGGAAGCATGAACTCTCCCCTCTAAAAAGAGGGGGCAGGGGGTGTGTAAAGAGCGGGTTTTCATATGGTTAACTGTTTGATATTGCAGACGAACATGTCTCTCTGAATAAATGCCGGGTTGAATTAAATCTGTAGAAAGCAAGAGGAGGCAGGATGCTGGTATTGACAAGGAAGTCAGACGAATCAATCCGCATTGGTGATGATATAATCATCAGGGTGGTGGAGGTAAAGGGAAATCAGGTAAGACTCGGTATAGATGCACCAAAGCACTTCAGGATTTACAGGGAAGAGCTATACCAGAAAATCTCCAGGGAAAACAGGCTTTCTGCAATGGCAGGGCTGGATACCTTTGGCAAACTCAAGGAGGTCTTCAGAAAATCGTGATCAGTTTTCCAACAACCAGATTCGGCACTATAGAGGTACCGGAAGAACAGGTCATTCACTTTCCCGATGGGCTCTTCGGGTTCCCCAGCCTCAAAAGATATATCCTCATGGACCATAAGGATACGGAAGTCAAATGGTTGCAGGCAGTTGATGACCCTTATGTGGCCTTCATAGTAATCAATCCATTCCTGATAAATCCCTCCTATCAGTTTGAGGTCCCTGATACGGTAAAAAAGCTCATCGGGCTTGAAGAGGTTGATGACCTCGCAATCCTCGCAATTGTCAGGGTTGAGAACAACATGGTTATGGCAAATTTTCAGGGACCGCTTATTCTCAACTCAGCCACCAAAACGGGATTTCAATTAGTTGTTGAAAGTCCAGGAGTTTATGCTTATAACAGGGAACTACAAGAAAAGACCTGAAAATGAAACCTTCGGATTTCAAAAAGAGATTTTACTACCTTGTCAGAACCAGGGCATCTGTATAAAAATCAGACCATCCCTGCAATCTCCCTGAAGAACTGTTCATTTTCAGCATAAAGCAGGCCCTTCTCAAAAGTGATCAATCCTTCCTTGTAAAGATTTGCCAGAGCGCTGTCAATGGAGGAAAACTCCTCTGTCCCCACCTGCATCTGAGACCTTATCTGGTGGGTCTTCTCCTCTCTTATAAGGTTCTTTATCCTGTAACTGTTTATCAGTTTTTCGTAGGCAAGTATCCTGCCGTCTCCCTCCCTGAGTGGAACCAGCCTCTGTGAAAATACAAGCAGGAGGGTATCGGCAATCTTTGTTCTGGTCAGGTTTTGCTGGTGTGACGGAAACATGTTAATGATCCTCTCAATTGCCGTGGTGGAGTTATTTGAATGAACCGTGCATAAAACAAGATGTCCGGTATCAGCTGCCTGCAAGGCTATTTCAAAGCTCTCCTTGTCTCTCAACTCCCCAACAACTATCACGTCGGGGTACTGCCTGAAGATACGTTTCAGCCCCTCATAAAAAGATTCGGTATCCAGCCCGATCTCCCTCTGATTGACATTGCTGTTCTTATGCTTGTGGAGATATTCGATCGGGTCTTCAAGGGTGACGATATTACATTTTCTCTCAGTGTTGATAATATCAATCAGTGCTGCAAGGGTGGTGGTTTTACCATGTCCGGCAGGGCCTGCCACTAATATCAACCCCTGAGGCTTCAGGGCATACTCTTTCAACCATTCCGGCAGATTGAGTTCCTCCAGGGTAGGTATGATCTCCGCTATATGCCTGATGGCAACAGAGATGGAGTTCCGTTGTTTATAAACACTTACCCTGAATCGTCCGATTTCAGGATAAGTAACGGCAAAATCCCGGTCACCTTTCCGGATAAATCTTTCCCAGGCCTCCCCTGTCATCATTCCCCTCGCATACCTTTCACAATCAAGGGGAGTAAGCGAGGCCATGACAGCCCTCTTTATATCATTGTGAATTTTTAAGGAAGGGGGAACCCCTGCGGTAAGCAACATATCGGTTGCAGGTGACTCTACCAGATAGCGCAGCAAAGAGAGCAATTCAGGCGCTTTTTGTGTCTCTGCCTTTTGTGCCTCCTTTTCAAGGGCCATACCCTTAAGCCCTTTATCAGGGTCTGACATAAGGCTTTTTATCGCTGTCTCCATCTGCAGGGCAGGCACTACTACCGGCTGCACTTTTTTGCCGAGGGAAAACTCGATCTCACTGAGCGTTACCATGTCATGGGGATTCACCATTGCAAGGGTCACTGTATTATCATCAACCGCAAGGGGAACAACCTTCAGACTCCTGATCTTCTCCAGCGGCAGGAACCTTAATATCTTCGGCGGGACATCCAGCTTAAACAGATTTGCAGAAGGGACACCAAGCTGCCTGCTCAGGAAGTCCAGAAGATCGTCAGTTGTGATAAACCCCAGCTCAATCAGGATGGACCCTATCTGCCCGCCCACCTGAGCCTGCCTCTTCAGCGCCTCTTTCAACTGGTTTGTGTTAATCAGACCATGCTCAACAAGTAATTCCCCAAGACGCTGCCTTTGCTCGCCCCTTCCTGTCTTCATACTAAAGTTTTATCACATTTCACGATAATTGTCAAATTAATCAATATTATAAGTCCTCTTTGTCAAGAAAATCGCTCTCCTCCCCTGTCAGACTTATCTTGATTCCGTACTTCTTGATCTTATAGCCTATCATCCTCTCTGTAATCCCCAGGACCCTCGCTGCCTTGGCCTTGATCCAACCGGTCTCCTTCAGGGCCCTGATTATCTCCTCCCTCTCCATCTCTTCAACCTTGTCTTTCAATGAAACCATCTATACTCCAATCTGCTTAACTACCGTTAAACACCTAACTAACCTACCCCTGCATAGCCCTCAACCCCAGCTACATCCTAAACAAAGCCAGAAACGTGCCAGGAGCTAATCCTTTGATTTTTAAGTATAATTCAGAACAACCCGGAACACAAAAATGTAAAGAGTTGACAATTTTGTAGATGCTCTTGTAGATCGGAA
>BDTQ01000181.1 GCA_002898135.1 bacterium BMS3Bbin07 | reverse complement strand
GAGGCAGCGTTATGGCTGCAAAAAGAATATTAAAATGCCACCCTTTCCACCCAGGTGGATATGACCCGGTGAAATAGGTAACTATGGAAGAAAATTTCGAAAAGAGAACTTTAGTTGCGATTGTGCTTGCCCTCGTGGTACTCCTTGGGTATCAGTATTTCTTTGCACCTTCACCACAGCCCCGGAGATCTGAGCAACCCCTCAATGTTGCACGGGAAATACCGGCAAGAATAAAGGACAGGCCATCTGTGCCAAAGGCAGAGGATATCTTTGTCCCAGAAGGCACAATGGCTTCTGAAGAGAGACTCCTGAAGGTAGAAACTCCCCTCTATACGGCGCTTTTTTCGTCAAAAGGCGGAACCATTAAAAACTGGCAGCTAAAAAAGTTCAGGGATGATGAGGGCCTTGAGGTGGTGTTAATGAGAACCGATGCAGAAGTCCCGGCACTTGCCATGGGAACAGACGGTAAAAACTTCATCTTTGACAAGGTAAACTTCGCCATCAGCGAAGGACAGAACAATATTACCTTAAGAAACAAAGGAGAAAGGGCCTCCCTCTCATTCACATACAGGGGAGACGGTATCGTAATAAAAAGAACGTATTCATTCTTTTCAGACAACTATGATATTGAACTCATTGAAGAGGTACAGGGCCCGGATAACTACTGGGTTACCCTCGGCAGCGGATTCGGCATATCAGGGGCAGTGGGCTACGGAGGTCATATTGGACCTGTAATACTCAAGGATGCTGACAGGGTTGAGATTAAACCCAACAAGCTCAAGGAACCCAAGGTATTTGGCTCAGAGTTGAAATGGATAGCCCAGGAAGACAAATACTTCTTTGCCTCCCTTGTCCCGCTTGAGAAGGCTATTGGTGCAAAGGTGTGGAGTACCGGCAACGGAGATGCGCTTGTTGCAGTAAATCTCCCTGCAGGAAAGAACAAACTCCTCCTTTATGCCGGCCCCAAAGAGTATGACCGGCTGAAGAGCCTTGGTGTCGGTCTCGAATATATTGTAAACTTTGGCTTTTTCTCCATACTTGCACAACCTCTCTTCTGGATACTGAAGTTATTCTACAGGGCTATCGGCAATTATGGCTGGTCAATAGCGCTTCTCACAATCCTGGTGAGAATTCCCTTTATTCCCCTTATCAATAAGGGGCAGAAGTCCATGAAAAAGCTACAGGCCCTTCAGCCAAAGATGGCCGAGATAAAGCAGAAGTACAAAAAAGACCCTCAGAAGATGCAGAAGGAAATGATGGAGTTGTACAAAAAATACAAGGTGAATCCCATGAGCGGATGCCTGCCGATGCTTATACAGATTCCGGTCTTCTTTGCCTTATACAAGGTGCTCCTTGTTGCAATTGAACTCAGGAGTGCACCGTTTATCTTCTGGATACAGGACCTCTCGGAAAAAGATCCATACTATATATTACCCATAATTATGGGGGCTACCATGTTTATTCAGCAGAAGATGACACCAACAACAATGGAATCCCAGCAGCAAAAGATAATGACCTATCTTCCTATAGTCTTTACTTTCCTCTTCCTGAAATTCCCGTCAGGTCTTGTTCTCTACTGGCTGGTAAGCAATCTCCTGAGTATCCTGCAGCAGTATTTTGTTAACAGGAAAATAGCGCGGGAAGAGCCCATTTAACAAATAAAGGTGGGGGCTTTCAGGGAAGATTCCGTACTGCATACTCACAGTAACACCTGCCGGTCACAATTTCTGTGGCGCAGACAACAAAGATAAAAACAAGTATACTACTGTCATGTCAACCTTAGTAATGTCGGGGTGTTTGAATTTGTCATTCCCGCCACATCGGGAGTCCGGAATCATATCCCTCTTTGATTCCGGACAAGCCGGAATGACGCTTGAGAGTTGACACCACTCTACTCCTTCTATCTTTCATGTCCTGAAAAGCTTGAGATGTCCTTCAGCAACTATGGTACCGTCCATCTTTTTCACCACAGCAACCCCTTCTATCAGCCTCCCCCTGACCGGTTCGGCAGAGGCCTCAACCATACATCTTTCACCTATCATAAGCGGGGTCTTGAACCTGACACATATCTCGACGGTAATGGCCTTGATGCCAAGGGAGGATGCCGCCTTTACAGCTGCTTCATCAATGAGGGTTGAAATAAGCCCACCATGGAGAATGTCCCGGTATCCCTGGTGTATCTTATCCGGAAGGTAGGTAGCGCTTGCGTGACCATTTGACATGGAAAAATCGAGTCTTAGTCCGGAAGGATTTGTCTTTCCACAGACAAAACAGGCGCCGTTATCAGTAAATTCCATACTCTGTCCCTGCTATTGTTTGTCATTGCTTGCAGAATCGGAATAAAGGATGTCCAATAAGGAACACACCCCTTAATCCCCTCTTTTTAGAGGGGAAAGCAGAAAACATGCACAAGCCCAAAAGATGACCTTGTTACTTATTCATCATTTCAAGAAACTCTTTGTTGGCCTTGGTACCTCTGAGCTTGCCCAACAGGAATTCCATACTCTCCACTGTTCCCAGGGGATTAAGCACCTTTCTGAGTATCCACATCTTGTTAAGCACATCCTTTTCAACCAGCAACTCCTCTTTTCTCGTACCGGAGGCATTGATGTTAATACTCGGGAATATCCTTTTCTCAACAAGCCTTCTGTCGAGATGGAGTTCCATGTTGCCTGTACCTTTAAATTCTTCAAAAATGACATCATCCATACGGCTGCCGGTATCAACAAGGGCGGTGGCAATGATTGTAAGGCTGCCTCCGGTCTCAATATTCCTTGCCGTACCGAAAAACCGCTTGGGTTTTTGAAGGGCATGGGCATCAAGACCACCGGAGAGTACCTTTCCGCTTGCAGGAATGATGGTATTGTATGCACGGGCAAGCCGGGTTATGCTGTCAAGGAGAATGACAACATCCCTCTTTATCTCAACAAGCCTCTTTGCCCGCTCAATAACCATTTCAGATACCTGGGTATGTCTCTGGGGTGGCTCATCAAAGGTAGAACCTATTATCTCTGCAGTCTCAACCTGCCTTCTCCAGTCTGTTACCTCCTCAGGCCTCTCATCAATAAGGAGGATAATGAGGTGTATCTCCGGCTGGTTATGCTTTATTGCCTTGGCAATTGATTGCAGGAGCATGGTCTTGCCTGTCCTTGGCGCTGCAACGATCATGCCGCGCTGTCCTTTGCCAACTGGTGTGATGAGGTCCATAACCCTTGTGGAATAATCGCTTGAGCTGTGCTCCAGGTTAATCTTTTCAGTAGGGTAGTAGGGAACAAGATTATCAAAGAGCGGACGCGTTATATTGTCATCAGGTGGTTCATGGTTGATGGCCTCGACCTTGAGCAGCGCAAAATACCGCTCACTCTCTTTCGGAGGCCGTATCTGTCCGGACACAAGGTCACCTGTCCGCAGATTAAACCGCCTTATCTGCGATGGGGATACATATATATCGTCAGGGCTTGGCAGGTAGCTGTAATCAGGTGAACGCAAAAAACCAAAGCCGTCAGGCAGTATCTCAAGGACACCCTCTGCAAAGAGGTTTCCGGTTTTTTCAGCCTGGGCATGCAATATTGCGTATATAAGTTCCTGTTTCCTCATCCCGGGAACACCGTCAATACGCAGTTGGTGGGCTACCTGGGAGAGTTCCTCAATGGTCTTTTCTTTTAGTTCAGAAATCGAGACATTACTCATGATGCACTCCTTAAAATATCTGTTAAGGTGTCAAGTCTTTCCAGATAAGTATTACTAAGAAAGCCTATGGCTTCTTCATTGTTTTTTTCTAATAGCTGAAGATATTTATTAACCTGATTAGACCGGCAGGTTTTCAGAGCCTTGAATTTTTATAACACTTGATTTTTTATAAAAGAGGCTGGTATTCGTGATATTCTCAGCCGTTGAGAGCTATTTTTCATTCCTCAGGGTCTTAAGGGTAAAAGATGGCAACCATAATGCCATCAATTTTGCCGCCTGTTGGGTACAACCATTAATTGATAAAGGAAACCCCGATCTAAATAACTGAAGAAAATAATTCATTCTCTCTCGGTGTTTTAGGTATGAACAGGAATCTGCATCCTCCTCCCCTCTGATATGGCAGGAGCAACGTGTTGCATAAATTATATCCTGATTATCGCCTGAAGAGACCTTGAATAAAAAGCTTCTCTCATAATTCTAATGTATAGAGTACAATAAAGAGAAAACTTTGTCAACTGCACGAGTCAAGAAAGCCCTTGCAGGGTTGCTTTTGGTATGCTGAAAATAGGAAAATAGAGTAATTCCGGGTATATTCAGATTACCCTGATAAAAATTCGATCCAGAGAGGAGCATATCAATGATTGACAGGACAAAGGTTGAAGAGGTGATAAACAGGATCAGACCAACGCTTCAGAGGGATGGTGGAGACGTCGAACTCGTTGAGATTACAGATGACAATGTTGTAAAGGTGAGACTCGTTGGTGCCTGCGGTACTTGTCCCATGTCCATAATGACCCTGAAGGGAGGAATTGAGACTGCAATGAAGCAGGATATCCCCGAGGTCAAGGCAGTAGAGGCAGTGTAGGGTCAACGTATCAATTCATGCTTAAGCCAGCTCAGATACTCTTCAGACCCCTCAACAAGCGGAAGTGAAATTATCTCCGGCACACTATAGGAATGGAGTTCTTTCACCCTCTTTTCAAGTGCATTGAAGAGGTCCCTTTTTGTCTTTACAATCATAAGGACCTCGTGTTCATCCTCTACCTTCCCTTCCCAGCTATAGATTGAACGTATGCCCTTTACGATATTTACACACCCTGCAAGCCTTTCTTCAACAATAGTCCTTGCGATCCTTGCTGCCTCTTCTTCATCAGGTGCTGTAATGAAAACAACTGAATACTCCATAACCTTAACCTCCTTAAGCCGGGGCCTGCCCGGATATCCTTGATGCCATGGGGATTACCCGTTGTCTTTTCTGCATCCGGGAATCAACGAGTCTCTATTATATCAAATTTTATTTATCTCCTTACGGCAGGTCGGGGATCAATCCGGATATATACAGATGATACACCCTCTGCTATAATAAACTCTATGAAGAAGATTATGACGGTCTGTCCTTACTGCGGCTGCGGTTGCGGCCTCTACCTCCATGTGGAGAACGGGCGGATTACAGGCACCTCTCCGAGCAGGGCCCACCCGGTAAACAGGGGGAGCCTCTGTGTAAAGGGCTGGAATGCCCATGAGTTTGCAACCCACCCCGACAGACTGAAATATCCCCTGATAAGAGAAGGGAAAAGCCTCAGAAAGGCCACCTGGGATGAGGCATTGACCCTTGTAGCAGCACGCCTTGGAGAGATCAGGACAAAGCATGGGCCAGACTCCACAGGGATTCTCAGTTCGGCAAAGTGTACAAATGAAGAAAATTACCTGATGATGAAGTTTGCAAGGGCAGTGCTCGGAACAAACAACATTGACCACTGTGCCAGGCTCTGTCACTCCTCAACCGTGGGGGGGCTGGCTGCTGCTTTCGGCTCCGGGGCAATGACCAACTCCATAAGCGAGATTGCCGATGCAAGCCTCCTCTTTGTGATTGGTTCGAACACCACGGAGCAGCACCCGATGATCGGTATGCATATGCTTGAGGCCGTTGACCGTGGAGCCACACTGATAGTTGCAGACCCGAGAAGGACACAGATAGCGGAGTTTGCCCATATCCACCTCAGGCACCGCTGCGGCACTGACGTTGCCCTTCTGATGGGGATAATGAATGTGGTAGTGAGCGAGGGGCTTGTGGATGCCGACTTTGTCAGGAGAAGGACCGAGAATTTCGACCCCTTTGAAGAGGAGCTGAAGCGTTATTCACCAGCAACTGTTGAGGGGATTACCGGGGTCAAGGCCAATGACATAAGGCGTGTTGCAAGGATATATGCAATGGAGAAGCGCTCTATGCTCTTTTACGCAATGGGGATTACACAGCATATAACCGGGGTGGACAATGTAAGGGCCTGTGCCAACCTGGTCATGCTCTCCGGGCATATCGGCCTGCCGATGTCCGGGATTAACCCGCTGAGGGGGCAGAACAATGTGCAGGGGGCCTGCGATATGGGGGCCCTGCCGAATGTTTACAGTGGCTATCAGAAAGTAACGGATGCGGGGGCAAGAAGGAAGTTCGAAAGGGCATGGCGGAAAAAACTCCCTGTCTCTCCGGGGCTGACCATAATGGAGATGATGGAGGCGGCACGTATGGGCAGTCTGAAGGCCATGTACATAATGGGAGAAAATCCCCTGATGTCCGACCCTGACCTTCATCATGTCAGGGAGTCGATGGAGAGACTTGAATTCCTTGTTGTACAGGACATATTCCCGAATGAGACCTCAGTGCTTGCCGACGTAATCCTGCCCGCTGCATCCTTTGCCGAGAAGGAAGGAACCTTTACAAATACCGAGCGGAGAGTTCAGCTTCTCGGCAGGGCGGTCGGACCGGTTGGTGAATCAATGCCTGATGGCGAGATAATCTGTGCCCTTGCAGAAAAGATGGGTTACAGTATGTCTTACAGGGGACCCTATGAGGTTATGGAAGAGATAGCCCTCCTTACCCCGTCTTACGGTGGGATACTCCACCACAGGTTATCCGGGGGCTTTGGCCTTCAATGGCCCTGCCTTGACAGCAGTCATCCCGGGACACCCTACCTGCACAGAAAAAAGTTTGCCAAGGGGCTTGGCACGTTCATTACAGTGGATTTCCTGCCGCCTGATGAGCCGCCAGATGAGGCATTCCCCTTTCTCCTTACCACCGGACGCCTCTCTTTCCATTATCATACAGGGACGATGTGCAGGAGGACTACTGTGCTTGAAAGGGAAGAGCCTGAATGCCTCGTAGAGATAAACCCCGCTGATGCAGAAAGGCTCGGTATCGGAAAAAGGACAAGGGTGAGGGTTAGTTCAAGGAGGGGTTCGATAGAGCCGAG
>BDTQ01000180.1 GCA_002898135.1 bacterium BMS3Bbin07 | reverse complement strand
CCCTCGCAAGTATATAGGCAACGGATATCCCCACAAGCATCACCAGCACAGTGGCCACTGTTGCCACCTGGAGGGACAGTCTCAATGAAAACAGTGTTGCATCATTTATGGCGCTCAAGGTCTTTCTCCTTTCCCAACGGTATGAATCCGTAATCCCTCAGTATTTTCTGGCCTTTCTCTGAAGTGACCATGTCAATAAATTCCGCTGCCAGTGCTGTATTGTCCGAGCCCCTCACAACTGCTGCGGGATAGAGCACGGCAGTGTGGCTTCCAGCCGGCACTTCGACGGCTATCTTCACCTCATCAGGCCGTGCCCCTGCATCAGAGGCATACACCATACCTGCATCCACCTCTCCACGGGCCACATAGTCCAGTACCTGTCTCACATTTCCGGCAAGGATCAGTTTATCTCCGAGCCTGTCCCGGAGTTCAAAGTGTTTCAATGCCTCTTCTGAGTATTCCCCTGCAGGGACTGTCCGCGGATTCCCTATGGCGATTCTCCTTATCCCCTCATTCAGAAGACCGCGGAGGGAGCTGAGCTGAAACCCGGAGGCTGAAGGCACAATCAGGACGATAGAGTTGCCCGCAAAGTTACGCCTTGAGGCCCCTATAATAAAACCCTTCCTCTCCACTTCATCCATATACCGCATTGAGGCAGAGGCAAATACATCAACCGGAGCACCGGACTCTATCTGCCTGCTGAGGGTACCGGAGCCTGCAAAATTAAAATAGACCTTCACCCCTCCGTGCTTCGCTTCAAACACCCTGCCTATATCTTCAAATGCATTTTTCAGACTCATGGCAGCAGATACGGTCAGGGACTCTGCTGCCCCTGCATTACGACCTCCGACGACAAGAAAAACCAGCAGTATGGATAAAGAAAAAATCCGCCTGAATTCAAGGCTATGAAACCATCTCACAGTAATCCTCACCGATCATTGCATTTATCACCTCAAGCTCCATGTCCTTATCTTCCCCGATAGTTCCGAATGCATCAGCCCTGCACTGCCTGCAGTGGGTCATCTGGGGTATATGCTGCCTGCACTCATCACGCAGCCTGTTTATCACCTCACGTGAGGGCCTCTGAAGGCCTTCAAATTCAGCCTGCGGAATAAGTGGAATTATATTCAGAAGCTCAGCCCCTGTTCTGCCGGCAAGCCATGATATAAAGGGAATCTCCTTATCATTAACGCCGGGAATCAACACGGTGTTGACCTTCACAATAAGCCCTGCCTCAATGGCCTCTCTGAGTCCCCTCCATTGATTGCACAAAAGAATATCCGCCGCTGCCCTGCCTGTATAATGCTTTCCCTTGTATGATACCCGGGAATATACCTTTTCGGCGGTCTCGGGTATTACGGCATTTATGGTTACCGTCAGGCTCCTCACCCCGGCACTTACAAGGTCTTCAAGCCTGTCCGAAAGGGCAAGACCATTGGTGGATACACAGAGGATCAGGTCAGGATACTCCCTGTTAACTGCACCGAGGACCTCAAATGTAACATCATTTGCCAGAGGGTCTCCGGGCCCTGCTATTCCGATAACACTTATGTGCTCCCCCCTCTCTATCAGCAACCTCACCCTTTCCAGAGCCTCCTGTGCATTAAAAACCCGGCTTGAAACCCCCGGCCTTGATTCATTTGCACAATCGTATTTCCTTATACAATATCTGCACTGTATATTGCATGCTGGGGCCACAGGGAGGTGAATCCTGCCGAACTTGTGATGTGCCTCTTTTGAGAAACACGGGTGTTCTTTCATGATATCCCGGTCATTGCATGTCTTTAAAACTGTCATCAAATTTACCTCACTCTTTCCCCGGCAGCCTGCATGGCTTTTGGGACTGTTTATTTTTACAACTTCTCTCTAACAAAGCAAATGTAATGCCAGTTATCATAACACCTTGATATCACAACAAAAATCAATAAACACCTCGTTTCCCGGATATCACATTTATGTGCCTTTCTACATTTTTGTCGCCTTCTGTCCAGACCCCAAACAAAAAAAATGCTTGACAATGGCAGCTACAATTTAATATATAATTACAATCAATAAATAATTAGGAGGTTTTTATGAATTTAAGTAAACGCTTTTTCACTGTACTGGCTGCAGCAATCTCCCTCTTCTTGTTCACCACGGCTACGGATTCATTTGCCGATCACGTAGGAGGCCCCGTCCACTGGACTTACGAGGGACAAACCGGCCCTGAGCACTGGGGAGACCTGAGCCCGGAATTTGCGGCATGCAAGGAAGGAAAGAGACAATCCCCGGTCGATATAACCGGAGCGGTCAAGGCCGATCTGAAGGACATTTCATTTGACTACAAGGCATCCCCCCTGAAAATCATCAATAATGGCCACACCATTCAGGTTAATTATGCTGAGGGCAGTTCAATAACCATAGGGGGAAAGAAATACGATCTCCTGCAGTTTCATTTCCACAGTCCAAGCGAACACACTGTTAACGGAAAGCACTACGACATGGTTGCCCACCTGGTTCATAAAAGCAACGACGGTCAGCTTGCAGTAGTTGCAGTCTTTTTGAAAAAAGCCGGGCAAAACGATTTTATCCGGACACTCTGGAGCAATCTACCCTCAGAGGAAAGTCATGAGAAGACGGTAAGCAGTGTAAAGATCAACGTAAAAGACCTCCTGCCGGCCGACAAATCCTACTACAGTTATCCCGGCTCCCTCACCACACCTCCCTGCAGTGAGACTGTAAGCTGGTATATATTGAAAACCCCTGTTGAGGTAGCAGGATCTCAGGTCTCAACGTTTACTTCGCTCTTCAAAAAGGACATACGGCCTGTACAGGCATTAAACGGAAGGGTTATCAAGGCGGAGAAATAAAATACAGCCGGATATTTGGTGCCTGTAAAGGAAAAGGATGGGGTCGGTCTGACCCCATCCTTTTTATTTATGTTGAAAGTCAGTGTCAGGATCAAACTGCGGTGAGAGGTGAACTGTTTTCATTTACTTTGTTAATCTTTTCAGGAGTATATCTTCTACGTTTTGACGGGCATCGAGAAGTGAAACTATATAGATGTTTTTTTCAGCTACTCTGTACATCAGCCTCCAATGAGATATGATCAACTCACGATACTGAGTAATCCCTCGCTCTTGTAACTCTGGGACTATTCGGCCCCGTTGAGGCGACAGGTTAAGACCGTTTGCTTTATTTTTGATTTTCTTGAATATTTTTGATGCGTTGAACTGGCTGTCGCGGGAAATGTATTCAATACATATCAATTAAATCATTTTCGGCTGTTTCTGACCATACAACCTCACACCTTCGCTTCATTTTGCAAGCAACATCTTTTCTATTTTTTCAAAGACCTTATCCTGGCTTTTGACTTTTCCTTCTTTAATATCCTCTTCTCCTTGCGAAATAAGTTTAAGGATACCTATGGCGTTTCTCATGTTTTCATAACTTTGAGGGTCTTGAAGAACAGCCTTGGGTTCACCGTTTTGCGTAATAATTATGGGACGGTGAGTTTCATTAATCTGCTTAAGAATATCAGCTGCTTTCGACTTGAGATAAGTAACAGATTTAATGTCTTTTGTTATGTTCATAACTCCACCTCCAGTCTTTTTATGGTATTATTTTCGGACTGAAAAGTCAAGGTTGCGAATTGTCTCATAAAAAATCTGTATGGAAGTGTGCAGCAAAAAAGTCACATAGGTTCTAAAGGAAAAGACCCCCCCTCATGACCTCAAAGTTCATATTTGCAGGTATCCGTTTAACTATTTTGCCACATGTAAAGATTTGAACCCCAGGTCTTTATCTTTACTTGAGGTTACGTGATATACTGCCCCTTCATATTCTATTCTTAACGGTCTTGCCATGTAGTGATTTTATCAGTCTTGTTTCAAAATTACAAGAAACAAGACCTGACCCCCGTTCAGTCCTCGACGGTGATGGTGTGAAACTATAATAGCAGAAAAACTTACAAAAGCAAGAGGAACTTCAAAAAGTGTATTGCGGTAGTCGTTAGGTTCATCCTGTTGTTAGGCGTCAAAGTAATGAGATTAATTTATCATATTCAGCATGTGACCCTATCCAAAACCAAATCATGTGGTTACCTTTCTTAACTCCTACTGCTCGCCAACCAAGAGCTACTCTTACCGAGTGTATTTGTCTATGATTATGTATCTGTTTAAAATGTAAACTTTTATGATAAGGATTTTGTTTCCAGAGTCTATATGATTTTCTTGCCCTATTTTGAATGTTTTTTGGAAGTTCTTGGAAGGCTTTTCTGAAACGAGCTGTCGTATGAGATGTCATTCCCGGGGTTATAGATCAAGTGGTTTTGTCTTGCCCTTTTTAAATTCTTCAAGAGCCTCATCTGCAAGCTGGGAAAGTTTGTCCTGAGATTTTGCGAATAGATCATCCCATTTTTGTTCAGAAGCGATTTCATCGAGTATAAGGGCAGCTATCGCTTCTTGCTCTGATTGCGGCAGCCTAGACACCTTATCAAATGCTTTTTTAAGTAAAGTAGTCATTACTATCACCTCTATATGAAGTTTACATTAGCATAGTAAATTTAATCAAGTTATCAGGAGAAGCTTGACTTTTATTGCCTAATGGTAGTAGCTGGTTAGGCTTTTATTTCTCCTTTTCTACAACAAATTTTGATGCATCTCCAACATACGACGGCGACTGATCTCGTCGATCCCTATAAACAGGACACTATCGATATCCCTGTTGGCAAGTCCATAGGCTACTGCTGCCTCAACAGCAGCTCTCACGGTGCTCCAGCTGACGCCGAACAGACGGGCCACCACATCCCATGCCAGCAACCTCGACCATGTGGCAAGCACCACAATCAATGGCTGCGACAACGGGCTTTTGCCTTGAGCCCACGGGATGGATTCAACCTTGACTCCACAATCAGGACAGTTTACCCTTGCCGGTCTATAGATGATTGTCACGGGAATTCCCCACAACGGCACATGCCTCCACCTTCGCTCTCTCAGTCTGTCCCTCACTCTGGATCGTTGACCGCATTGTCCACACGTAAGCAGGCGCCGTCTTATCCTCTCTATCTTGATCTCTATCTCGCTCATGCTCTTCCTTACACTTACCACACGGTGGGACTTGAGTCCAAGCGTCTTTCGTATTATACTATTCATAAGCACGTGTTCCTCCTTCAGGTTTTGAGTGTCTTGGAAATCCCTCAAAAATACCTGAAAGGACACGTGCTTTTCAACTCTTATGGCTCCTCCTTATGCACAAATTCTCGTGAGGAGCCATAAAAATCTGTATGGAAGTGTGCAGCAAAAAAGTCACATAGGTTCTAAAGGAAAAGACCCCCCTCATGACCTCAAAGTTCATATTTGCAG
>BDTQ01000179.1 GCA_002898135.1 bacterium BMS3Bbin07 | reverse complement strand
CTGAAAGTTTCTCTTTGAGGAGGGTTTTGTCTCCGAGAGAGGAGATATACCCCTGCCTCAGCCAGATGAGTTTTGTCTTTATTTCCCTTTCGCACTGAAGCCTGATGTCTTTGTCTTCAATCTCCAGTCCTGCCAGTATGTCGTCACCAAAGACCGTGTGGTGTATCAGTTTGAAGTTGAAGAACTCTATGGGAAAGACATCAAGGGATCTTTTTATGTATTCCGGGGTCATGATCAATGGCGCTGCTACGCCTTTTTTTCTGTATTTCTTGCCCAGAGGCGCCAGAAATTTGATAAACCCAAGATTCATCTCTTTAAGAACAACCACTGAATTGATATCAGAGGTCTTTTTGTTGAAGTCAGGGGTGAGGGCACTGCCGACAATATGAAAGGAGTGCAGGTTGTCGGAGTCTCCCGTCATGATGTCCTCTACAAAAGGGGTTATCCTGTCTGAAACTTCCGGGATGATGCCTTTAAGGTTTAGATTTTCCATCTTTAAATTATAGCATTTTTTACCGTACTTATTAAAACAAGAGGCACCCTGTAACCAAATATCGGGCCTCCGGGCGTTCTATGGCTCATATGCAGACTTGTCACCTATATCATAATGCATGGGCATCGGGACCTTTCTTATTGTAAAGAGCACCATAAGGCCGGCTATCAGAATAAGCCCGAGGGCAGCGCCCCGGGGGCTTATGACCCTTACAGAGAAGAGCAGGATATATATCGGCATGATGATGGCCAGGAGGTAGCCCTCGTTCAGCCTGAAGCAGAAGGCCTCTTTTGCTGTAATAAAACCAAGGCATCCGGAAAGCGGGAGCAGGAAGAGGGGGCCATAGCCGGTGCCGAAGATTACGGAACCTATATCGCCATTGCCTGCAACAAGGGGGATAAGCAGTGCAGCAAGCGAGACGTAGTACAGTCTTTTAAGGAATTTTCTGAACTTTGCTATGTAAAGGTGGATGAAAAAGACACTCATACCAACTGCAAGATAGAGTGAGAGTATGTAGAAAGTGACTCCATGTCCCGGAAGGGAGGAAGCCTGCTCCTGCCAGTTCCCGGCTGCATAGTCCCTGATGAAGAGAAAGGCGCCAAGGACAAGGAGTATTGCAGACAGGACTATGCCTGTCCTGTAAAGTATTACAGACATCCTGTCTTTACTGCTGAGTGGCTGAAAAACTGTTTTTTCTCCCATATCCCTACCTGCAGGTGACCCTCACCCTGTCTTGTTCCGTCAGGATGTTTTGCATGCTGCAGTCCTCTGTCTGGCCCTTTTTTTGTCATCTGCTTCAAGATGACACCTCTTGTGTTTTTTTCCACTCCCGCACCAGCAGATATCATTTCTTCCAAGTCTCGGTACGGGTTCTTCAGTTTTATGGTCAAAGAAAGAAGTTATCTTTTCCATGATGCCCATCTTACTAATTCCTCCGGTATGTTTTCACGGTATGTTTATAATTTATTATAATAAAAGATATAGAAAAATCATGCTCTGAGATATAGTTTTGATTTTAACAATCTATGTTAACAGAAAAGGGCCGTGTTTTCCCATGAACAAAAATATCCCGGTAAATTATAATGAAATTCAGAAGGCTATGGAGGACATAAAGAGGGACAGGTTCGACTATTTTCTCGATTTAGAGACCTGGAAAATGGTTGTCCTCCCGGTTGCGGCCTTAAATGAGGCATTAATGACACTATACGGCAAGACCTCACCGGAGTATGAGAAAGATGTAGTTTTCGACAGCGAGGTGAACCTTGATGCAGAACTTCCTGATTCATCTGAGGAGGCCCTGGATATTGCACTCTCAATATTGATGGATGAGGATAGGTATCTCCGTATACCTGAAAGGAGCGCCGGGGAGGCGTTTAATGCAATGAAGAGCTTTATAGATACAGTGGCAGACCCGGAGTTGAGGGACTCCCTCCGGAGTGCCCTGAACGGGGCCGGCTCGTTCAAGCGGTTTAAGGCTGCCCTGTTATCTGACAAGAAAGAGCGCAAGCGCTGGCATGGTTATAATGCAAAGGCAATGAAAAGGGTGATAGCCGAATGGCTGAAAACAGAAGCCGGGAGTCGGAAGTTGAGCAAAGAAACCGAATCATGACACCTTATTATATCAGGCAGGGTGGAAATCTCTGCCTTGTTTTTGGTATTTTAGTAACAGTTAGTCAGTGAAAAGTTTGACAGGATAAGTAGAGTTGTGGAGTTCAGGAGTGGCGGAGTTGAGGAGTATATAAATTCAGGTGAAGAATCAGAGAGAAACTTTTTAATTCTTTTAAATCGTGAGTAATCTTGAGGCAGAAGAAGTCTTTTAGCTTCACGATGCCCTCTCGATGGGCACAAGATAAGAAACAGAGAGAAGTTTTTTTGATTCTTTTAAATCTTTGGTAATCGTGAAGCTGAAGCATTACGTAATTTTATTTATATTTAAAAGATTACACGGAACACGGAGGCAGTGCCTCGAATGAATTCTCTATTTAATAATGATGATAAGGGGGTATGCAGATTGGAGACTTTGAGGAATCTTGACGAGAAGATAGTATCGGCTATTGAGAAGGTAAGGGTTTTGAGAGAAGAAAAGATATCTCTTGAGAACAAAGTGAGAGAACTCGAAGCGTTGCTGAATGAACAGAACATGGAGATCGAGAGTCTCAGGACGGAAAAGACGTCGGTAAAGGGGCAGATCGAGGAGTTGCTCAGCGAACTGGAAAGCATAGAGTTATAATATTGACTGAATCCAGAGCTGTATGGTTGTTGGAAGCGATATGATAAACAGTGAGGGTAAATGGGTAGTGTTGAGGTAAA
>BDTQ01000178.1 GCA_002898135.1 bacterium BMS3Bbin07 | reverse complement strand
GGATATTTGCATAGGTCTCAACATTGTTAAGCACAGTTGGCTTACCCCACAGACCCTGGTTTACAGGAAAGGGAGGTCTGGGTATGGGCATACCCCTCTTGCCTTCAAGGGAGCGCATCAGGGCTGTCTCCTCACTACATACAAAGGCCCCCGCACCCTCGTATATCTCTATGTCAAGGCTGAAGTCGGAGTTTAAAATATTGTTACCCAAAAGCCCCAACTCATTTGCCTGGTCTATGGCGATCTGCAGCCTCTTGACGGCAAGGGGATACTCCGCCCTTACGTAAATATAACCCTTTGATGCCCCGATAGCCTTTGCCGCTACTATCATCCCCTCAAGCACAACATGCGGGTCGGCCTCCATAATACTACGGTCCATAAATGCTCCGGGGTCACCTTCATCACCATTACATAGTATGTATTTCTGATCTCCCCTGGCCATGGAACATAGTTCCCATTTGAGTCCCGTTGGAAAACCTGCCCCTCCGCGCCCCCTGAGGCCTGAATCCTTCAGCTCTTTTATTATCTGCTCCGGCGTCATCTCTGTCAGTACCTTTGCAGCCGCCATATATCCATCCCTTGCAATATAGTCTTCAATGTTTTCGGGATCAATCAGGCCCTTGTTTCTCAAGGCCCTCAGTACCTGATACTTGAAGAAGGGTATCTCATTCATGGAAGGTACGGTTGTTTTCTTAAGGGGCTCATGATACATGAACTTTTCTACAGGCCTGCCTTTAAGGAAATGTTCTTCAACCAGATAGGGGATATCTTCGGGCTTGAGCTTTTCATAAAAAATCTCGCCGGGGTGTACTATAAGGATTGGCCCCTGTGCACAGAAGCCGTTACAGCCCGTGAGGGTTATTGATATTTCATCTTCCATCTTCCTCTTCTTGAGTTCCTCAAGCAGGGCATCCCTGACCTTCAGGCTTCCGGTTGCTATACATCCCGTTCCTCCGCACAACATCACGTTTACCCTGTATCTTTCCATCTATGGTACCTCCGTCTCCATTATCGTTATACGAAATACGAAAAATACTGCAAATAACTAATAGGATGTCTCGCATCCCCTTACGAGAGCCAGGTCTTCCACAAGCTTTCCCCCGAGAATATGTTCAGTAACTATCTTTTTTGTCTTTTCTTCATTGAGTTCACAGTATTTTACAGGAGGTTCATCCAGAATCTGAACCGTGATCATCGGCTCACGGCTGCAAAGCCCTGCACAGCCGGAAGTATTTACCTCCACATCTGTGGTCCCGCTCTTCTCCAACTCTTCAAGTATAACGTTCATTATCTCTCTCGCCCCTGCTGCAAGACCACAGGTACCCATATGGACTGTAACCCTTGCCCTGAAAGCCCCTTCTTCCCTGAGGGCTGTTTTTGCCTTGTATTCTTCCTTGATTTTTTTTAGATCTTCTACCGTAAGTCTTGCCATTGTGCGGCCTCCTTTCTGGTTATTAAGCTAAAGGATAAGGGTCTTTTTCACGATACCCTTATCCACCTTTTACCGCTAATTATATTGTTTTATCGTCTCCGGTACCTTGACGGGGTCGACACTCCCGTATATGTCATGGTCGACAACCACAACAGGAGCGAGTCCGCAGGCACCAAGACAGCGTACAGTCTCAAGGGAGAACTTTTTGTCCTCTGTAATCCCCCCCTCTTCAATTCCGAGGTATTTCTTTACTTTCTCGAGTATCTCGGCGGCCCTCTTCACATAACAGGCAGTGCCGAGACAGACCCTGACGTTATGTTTTCCCTTGGGTTTCATGGTAAAGAATGAATAGAAAGAGACAACCGCATGCACCTCGCTGACAGGGAGGTTGAGTTCTTTGGCTATGATACGCTGTACAGCAGGAGGCAGATATCCGAGTACCCCCTGTACCTTCTGCAGGACAGGGATTAATGCGCCGGGTTTGGTTTTGTACTTCTCTATAACCTCCATTATGTCCTTAATCTTTGCCTCTATATCTTCTTCCGCCTCAGGCCTCTCCTTCCCCAAAGTTGCCTTTACTGTAGCGATGGCCTTTTCAGTGACATCAATCAGAAGCTGGGGAGAGAAGGGTTTTGGAAGATAATCTATGATGCCGAGCTCAAGGGCGTCTTTTATGCTCTCCTGTGAGGGATAACCTGTGATAACGACTATACCTGACCCCGGGCTGTTCTTCCTTATCCAGCGTATTAACTCTATTCCGTCTACCTCGGGCATCTTGAGGTCGGTAATAACGAGGTCAAAGTCTCCATTTTTTATCATATCCATTGCCTCACGAGCTCTGGTGGCGCCCTGGACACTGTATCCCTCCGGAGCAAGTATCCTCTCGCAGCTTTTTATAACAACCGTCTCATCGTCTACTATCAAGACACTCCCTGCCATAGAATAACCTCCGTAATTGTAGATTTTATAATATAATTTTTATCGAGTTAACGAATTCTTTTCACCTGCTTTGTATAATCCCGCCGGGATAATCAAAACAAGGCGGAATTATCGGTTTACATCTCCAGTGGAATTACCTTTGCAAGCCATACGAGCCATCCCTCCGAGAGGTGTTCCTTGAGAAGGGAGCAGATGATGTCATTGGCCTTCCCATTGGTCTCTTTTATCTCTGCGGTCATTGGTGAAGATATATCCACGATCTTTCCCGAGCCTGTAAGCAGTCTGGCGAATGGTTCTCCTGCCTTCACCTTGTCTACCTTCAGGTAATCGACATAAAGCATCTCGCCAGCGGCCATCTCGTATCTCAGGTCATAGCCTATCTCCCAGAGCCCTGTCTTTGTCGGCCTTGCCCATACGCCTTCCTTATAAAATATCACCGGGTTTTCCTTATCCCGCAGAGGTACCAGGTAATCCCGGAACTCATCTATATAGGCCTGCCTCAGGATCCAGCCCCTCTTGTCAAATACTTTTCTGGCAACATTTAACATGAAATCAGGGGTAAAAGGTTTTTCAATATATTCAAAGGCCCCAAGCCTTATGGATTCCTTTGCATCTTCCAGTGTGGGGTATCCGGTTATAACGACAATATCGGTGTCCGGCTGAATGACCCGTGCCTCACGCAGGACCTCAATTCCGGATATGTCCGGCAGGCGGATATCGGTAATCAGGATGTCATACTCCTCTTTCTCAAGCTGTCTCAGTGCATCCTCACCCTTGCCAACAGCAGTTATATTGTAACCCTCTGCCCCGAGTATCCTCTTGCAGCTGAGTGTCACAACAGGATCGTCATCAAGTACAAGTATCTTTCCTTTATCCACGGTTACCCCCTTATCAATTATAACAGTAGTGGCGAGGTTACCTCGCCTTCCTTTCATTACAAGACAATTTACTGCAATTCCTTTGCCACTCTTCAGTCGAGGATGGCCGGCTGATGAAATACCTGAAAAATAAGGAAAATTTTTTTTGACTCCCCTTTCTGTCCATGATATACCGCTATTCAGTGTATAGAAAATATATACTCTTACCATTATATATCATACTCTGAAATTCGTCCATTCCTCTGTCGATATTTTGTGGTGTCGGTATTATGGTAGAGATAAAGTTCTTTATGTTAAAATAATAATATTATGGAAGAAGTCGGCATTGTAAAGAGTGTTGAAGGGGTAACTGCAAAGGTTCTTGTTGAGCGCAAGAGTGCCTGTGACAAGTGTAGGGAGGGTTGTCACGTATCTGACGCCGGGGCACTCATAGAGGCACTCAATATAGCCAAGGCAAAAGAGGGTCAGAAGGTCAAGGTTGTATTTAAGTCCTATACATATCTGAAGGGTACGATTCTTGTTTATGGTCTCCCGGCCCTTGCGCTTATAATCGGAGCGGTCCTTGGCAAGGAGTTCCTTCCCCGCATCTTCAGTGGAGCTGATCCTGACCTGCTTTCTGCTGTCGGTGGATTCGGTCTCTTTATCCTGACCGTCATTGCGGCCAGACTGTTTAGTCTGAGGATGGAGAAAAATACGGAGTATAAGCCCGTTATCGAAGAGATAATCGAGTAATTTAACTATTGAATTCCATTAAGAGCAGGGGGGTTGTATGGCTAAACATGATGTTTCCATGATCAGAAACTTTTCGATTGTGGCACATGGTGGTGCCGGCAAGACTTCTTTAGTGGAGGCCATACTCTATAGTGCAGGTGCCATTGACAGGATGGGAAGCGTGGAGGCAGGGAATACTGTAACCGATTTTGATCCTGAAGAGATAGAGCGGAAAATAACCATAGCTTCTGCAGTTGCCTGGTGTGACTGGAATTCCTGCAGGATGAATATCATAGACACTCCGGGGTTCATTAATTTTATAGAAGATGCCAGGGGCTGTCTGAGGATATCGGATGGTGCAGTGATAATAGTCAGCGCAATATCAGGTGTCAAGGCGGAGACCGAGAAGATATGGAAATATGCCTGTGAGTTTGAACTGCCGAGGATTATATTCATTAACAAGATGGACAGGGAGAACGCCGATTTTACCCGTGCTGTCAGTGATATAGAGAAGTCTTTCGAGACAGAGGCCATTGCATTGAATATCCCTATGGGCGAGGGGTCTTCCTTCGAGGGTATTGTGGATATAGTAAGGATGAAGGCATATCGTTTTGAAGACGGGGGGACAAAAGAGATTGACGTACCCTCGGAGCTAATGGAAGATGCCGGGAACTACAGGCAAAAACTTGTGGAAAAGATTGCAGAATCGGATGATGCCCTCCTTGAGCGGTATCTTGAGGGTGGTGAACTGACAGAAGCGGAGATTCTCGGCGGTGTAAAAGAGGGCTCACTTACCAGGAAGTTTATCCCGGTGGTTTGTGGTTCGGCTACACAGAACCGGGGCATTGACCTGCTGATGAATACAGCAGTGTTATGTCTTCCCTCACCTGGGGAGATGGCACGGATCAGTCCTGTAAGGGGCATAAATCCCGTGGACGGCTCCGAGGTGCTCAGACAGCCGGATGAGAATGAACCATTTTCAGCTTATGTTTTTAAGACCATTGCCGACCCGTTTACAGGTAAACTTACCCTTATGAGGGTTTACTCGGGTAGCCTTAATGCTGATTCAACAGTTTATAATTCCTCATCAGATGCTAAAGAGAGAATCGGGCAGGTTTTTTATCTCTTCGGGAAAAAGCATGTTCCCACTCAGACCCTTGGCCCTGGGGAGATAGGTGTGGTGGCAAAACTGAAGGCAACCAATACCGGGGATACGCTCTGCGATGCGGTAAATCCCGTGGTCTTTGAAAAAGTAAGGTTCTCTGAGCCAATTATATCCTATGCCATTGCCCCGAAGAGCAAGGGCGATGAGGAAAAAGTCAGCTCTGGTCTGCACCGGATGCTTGAGGAGGACCCGACCCTGAGGTTTCACAGGGATGAGGAGACAAACGAGATGTTGCTCTCCGGTATGGGACAGGTGCATGTCGAGATAGCTATTCAGAAATTAAAGAGAAAGTTCGGGGTTGATGTAGAGATGAAGACCCCGAAGATCCCTTATCGCGAGACCATAAGGGCTCATGCCAGGGCACAGGGGAAATACAAGAAGCAGTCAGGCGGAAGGGGACAGTATGGAGACTGCTGGATTGAGATAGAACCACTGCCAAGGGGCGGAGGATTTGAGTTTGTTAACAGGATAGTCAGTGGCGTGATTCCGAGGCAGTATATCCCTGCAGTAGAGAAAGGAGTTATAGAGACCCTGAGGGCGGGTGCACTGGCAGGTTATCCCATGGTGGATGTAAAGGTTACGCTCTTTGACGGCTCGTATCACTCCGTTGATTCCTCGGAGATGGCGTTTAAGATTGCAGGCTCCATGGCCATAAAAAAGGCTGCATCCGAGGCAAAACCGGTATTGCTTGAACCCGTTATGAGGGTTGAGGTGACCACACCTGATGACGCCCTTGGCTCTGTTATCGGAGACCTGAATGCAAAGAGGGGAAAGGTTCAGGGCGTGGAGCCCCAGGCCGGGGGAAACCAGAAGATAACAGCCCTTGTTCCCATGGCGGAGATGCTTACATATGCCAACCAGCTGCATAGTCTTA
>BDTQ01000177.1 GCA_002898135.1 bacterium BMS3Bbin07 | reverse complement strand
CCTGATACTTGTACTCAAGATACTGGAGCAGAAAGAGGCCTTTCATGTTGAAGAGTTCGGCATAGACTGGAACGTCATATTCCTCCTCATCTCGATGATGATAATAATCAACCTCATGAAACCAACCGGTTTTTTTGAATACATAGCCATTAAAAGCGCTAAACTCGGAAAGGGTGAGCCCATGCGGATAATGACCATATTTGCAATTGTTACGGCCATCCTGAGTGCCCTTCTTGACAATGTTACCACAGTGCTCCTTCTTGCCCCTGTTACCCTGCTCATCGCAGATGCCCTTGAGGTCGATCCGATACCATTTTTGATTGCAGAGGCACTCGCCTCCAATATAGGAGGCACCGCCACACTTATCGGTGACCCGCCCAATATCATGATTGCCTCAAAGGCAAAACTCAACTTCATGGATTTTATCTACAACCTTACGCCTGCAATCATTGTAATAATGGCCTCCTTCCTCTTTATTCTGAAAGTAATGTTCGGCAAGAAGCTCCATGTCAGGCCCGAACTTAAACAGAGGATACTGGAAATGGACGAAAAAGAGGCTATCAAGGACCCGGTCATGCTTAAAAAATCACTCTTTGTCCTCTCAATTGTTGTAGTTGGTTTTGTCCTGCACGGCACGTTTAACTATGAACCGGCAACAGTGGCCCTGTTTGGAGCAGGACTTTTACTGCTGCTTTCAGGCACTCATGAACCACACCACGTCCTTGCCGAGGTGGAATGGCCGACCATATTCTTTTTTATGGGACTCTTTATTATTATCGGAGGTGTCGTCAAGGTCGGGCTTATTAAATGGATGTCAATAGAGGTGCTTGCAATTACACACGGAAACATGTTTGCCACGAGTATGCTCATAATGTGGTTCTCCGCCTTTGCCTCGGCCTTTGTGGATAATATTCCCTACGTTGCAACAATGAATCCTCTTATAATCGATATGGCAAAACAGATCTGGCCGCACCTTCAGGGCTTACAACTACTCCATAACCCGGAACTCATGCCTGTTTGGTGGTCTCTCGCACTTGGTGCATGTCTGGGGGGTAATGGCACGGCTATCGGGGCATCTGCAAATGTAATTGTGGTCGGGCTGGCCGAACGGGCAGGAAAGAAGATATCCTTTATCAGGTTTATGGCCTATGGAATGCCCGTTATGATAATAACGGTATTTATATCCATGATTTATGTCTGGCTGAGATATTATGTCCTGAAGATATAGGAATTACCCTGATATCCGGACCTATAACTTCCCTTTAATATCTTATTAAAATAAAAAATCGCCATTTTCTTGACATATCTATTAACAGAGGATTATGATATCTCTGCAATTGCGTATTGCAATATTATTGTTACAATAATCAACAGTATTGAATAGACGAAGAAGGAGGCAATACGATGTCACGCACTTTGCGAAGGTTTCTCTTCCTTTTTGCAGTAGTGGCTATAACCATAGGATTTTATAGCATTGCATTTGGTGAAGAACAGATAGTTGAGGTAGCCCAGAAAGGAAGCACCATTGTCTGGTGGATGTGGCCGGTAATCCTGTTTATCTTTACATTTTTCCTCGGTATCCTGGCAGTTGTTGCAGGTGTTGGAGGAGGAGTGCTGTTTGTTCCCATAGTAAGCAGCTTCTTTCCCTTTAATCTTGATTTTGTAAGAGGTGCCGGCCTGCTGGTGGCCCTTACAGGTGCACTCTCTGCAGGTCCCGGGTTGCTCAAGCGCGGACTCGCAGATCTCAGACTCGCACTCCCCATGGCCCTTATAGCTTCTACATGCTCAATCTTTGGCGCAATGGTGGGCCTTGCACTCCCTACGAATGTAGTTCAGACCGCACTCGGGGCCACGATCATCATGATCGTCATCATTATGGCTACAGCCAAGCGCTCTGATTTTCCGGAAGTTAAAGAAGCTGATACACTTTCTTCAGTCCTCAGGATAACAGGCATTTATTACGAGGAGTCTGCCGGCAAGCAGATTAACTGGCAGATCCACAGAACACCCCTTGGTCTTGCACTCTTTATCGTAATAGGCTTTATGGCAGGCATGTTCGGCCTCGGCGCCGGATGGGCAAACGTACCCGTCCTTAATCTTCTCCTCGGCGCACCACTGAAAATCTCCGTGGCAACGAGTGTATTTCTGCTCTCCATAACTGATACAGCAGCAGCATGGGTATACATTAATAAGGGTGCGGTGCTACCATTGATTACCGTCCCTTCCGTTGCCGGCATGATGCTTGGCACGAGAATAGGTGTTAGAATACTGGCAAGGGCAAAGCCCAAGGCAGTAAAATGGATGGTTGTAACCATTCTCTTCCTTGCCGGATTCAGAGCACTCTTAAAAGGTCTTGGAATATGGGGGTGACAAATTATGAGTACTAAAACAAAGCCATCAGAAGAACAGCTAAAATATGCATCCGTCCTTCAAACAATATCCCTTGGGGGGTTGGCGCTCCTGGTCATCGGGTTTTTTGTTTATCTGAGCGGCCTCCTTCCAACCCTGGTTCCGGCTGATGAAATCCCGGACTACTGGGGAATGAGGGCACACGAATTCGTTGAAAAAACGGGGATGCCAACCGGGTGGGACTGGGTACCCTTACTTAATCATGGTGATATAGTAAGTTTTCTCGGAATAATCCTGCTGGCCGCAGGCACACTCGTATGCTTTGCAGTTATACTTCCTAATTTTATACGCAAAAAGGATACCCCTTTTGCGATTATTGTCATCGTGCAAATCCTGATCCTCTTGCTTGCAGCAAGCGGGTTTATTACAGGGGGTCATTAATATGAATACACTTGATTCATGCCCGATTACAAGGCTTGAAAGAATCCTCTTGTGCACAGACGGTTCAGAGTTCAGCGAAGGGGCTATCAGGGAGGCTATAAGCATTGCCAAAAGATGCAACAGTAAACTCCATGTCATCTCTGTAGTTGAAGTAAACCCTGAACTTGAGGCTTATGCCCCCGGACTCGTGGAAAAGATAGAAAAAGATACAAGAAAACACCTCGAAGACATAAAAGAAAGGGCTGAGAAGGAAGGGGTTACCTGTGACACAATAACACACGAAGGTGAGGAGCCTTACAGATACATAGTTAAGGAGACGGCCAGGCTAAAGGCTGACCTGATCATAATGGGGAGACACGGCAGAACAGGCATCAACAGGCTGATGATGGGAAGTGTTACCGCAAGGGTCATTGGACATGCTGACTGCAATGTCCTTGTTGTGCCAAGGGCGGCAGTATTTACGTGCAAAAAGATACTGATTGCTACAGACGGCTCGGAATTCAGCGAGAAGGCAGTTCATGAGGCCCTCGATATTGCTGCGGCGAGTAAAAGTGAAGTTGTCATCGTGTCTGTGGCTTCAGGCGACTCCGAAGTCAGGGAAGCAGAGAGATTTGTCCGGGAGGCCAGTGAAAAAGCCGACAAAAAAGGCATAAAGGTTACAACCAAAATACCCGTGGGCACTGTTTATGAAAGGATCATTGATGTTGCTGAAAAAGAAAAGGTTGACCTCATTGTTGTCGGAAGCCACGGCAGAACAGGACTTAAAAGACTATTGATGGGAAGTGTAGCTGAAAGGGTTATCGGCCACGCCTCCTGTACAGTATTGGTAGTTAAGTAAGAGCAAAAACAGGTAATCCGGAGTATTGCATTACAATACTCCGGACTTGATTTCCTCCAGCAGAAAGAGACACTCCCATCCTTAAGTAGTTATCCCATAGAATACATACATTGTCCCTATCATGACAACAAGGAACAGTATTGTCATAACCGAGCCGGCCTTTATATAGTCAACTGTCTTGTACTCTCCCGGCCCCATGATATAAGCGTTTACCTGGTGCGTGGGCAGTACAAACGTATTGGACGCAGCAACAGCCACGGTCAGGGCAGCCATTCTCGGATCCAGCCCTCCACCTATTGCCATGTTGATAGCCAGAGGCACCAGCAGTACGGTTGCACCCACATTGGAGACAACAAGTGTAAATGCCGACGTAAGGAGCCCGATGACTGTAAGAAGCACAAGTGGCGAAACATCGCCGATTAGAGCAAGTATCTGGGTTGCTATGTATGCTGCTGCCCCTGTCTTTTCGGTAGCCACACCCAGAGGTATCAGTCCACCTAAAAGAAAGACCGTCCTCCAGTCCACTGCATTATATGCCTCGTCAACTGAAAGAACCCCTGTCAGGATCATCCCCACCGCACCTGTCATCAACGCTACAGAGAGCTTTACACTGCCTGAAACAACAAGGATAAGGGCAACTGCAAAGCAGAACAGGGCGGCCTTTGCCTTGTGTGTCTTCATCACTTCCGCTTCAAAGGGGGTGATAAAGGAAAGGTCTTTTGAGTCCCTCAGAATTGCAAACTTCTCCCAGAGCCCCTGCAGAAATATCATATCCCCTGCCCGCAAGGGTATGTCTGAAAGGCCTCCGTAAAAGACCCTTTGTCCCTTCCTTATAACGATCGGATTAACCTGATATTTTTCCCTGAAATGCACCTCTCTGAGTGTCTTCCCCTCAAGTGCAGAGCGGGGGGTAATGATCACCTCTACCATCCCCGCACTGTTGTCTGAAAGGTCATCTTCAAAAGTCTCAAGCTTCTCCTTCAGTTTCAACCCGAAGTCCTGGGCAAATCTTTCCACGTTATCCTTAGCCCCCACCACCGCTATGTCATCTCCCGGACTGAGTTTCATGGTCCTTGTAGGGGCAAATACCTTCCGCTCTTCGGCATGCTTTGCTACGGCAACAACCGTTACGAGATAATCAGGCCTGATCGCCAGATCCTCGAGTGTTTTACTGCAAACACGGCAGTCCTCGGGAACCTTCAGTTCAAACAATCCGCTCGCCGCATAATAGATCTTGCCGAAATCAACGCCCCCTTCAGCCCCTTCGGTTGCCAACCCCCTGCTCGGAAGTATGAACCTGCCGAACAGGACAAAGTAGAGCAAGGCTGCTATAACAAGGGCTATCCCTATCGGGGTAACATCAAAGAGCCCGAACGGCTCAAGATCGTTCGGGATAAGAAGGTCGTTTAAAAGGATCAGGGGACTTGATCCCACAAGGGTGAGACATCCACCTATAATACCAAGAAACCCCATGGGAATGAGAATCCTCGAGGGGGGAACATTCATTTTTTTGCTTACCCTCTGGGTTGCCGGCAGAAAGAGGGCAACCGCGCCGATGTTCTGCATAAAGGAAGAAATTACAGCAACAGTGGCAGAGACAAGCGTTATCAGCCGGGATTCACTATTGCCGGCAAGCCGGGTAATCGGTTTTGCCACCTTGTTCATTATGCCGGTCCCGTCCAGACCGGCCCCTATTATTATCACGGCAATTATAGATATAACGGCATTACTGCTCAGGCCCATAAAGGCCTCATCTCCGCTTACCAGTCCCAAAAGCGGCAAGGTCACCATCACGATCAGGGCCACCACGTCCACCCTGACCCATTCAACAATAAATAGAAAAACTGCGGCTACTATAACACCCATTACCAGAATCATGTCCATTGTGAGCATTTAAATCCTTCCTCCTTTTCCTGACAAATCCTTATTTTTTTCAAAAAAACATTATTACACAATAATACAACTTAAGTTGGCTGAAGATGCAAGCTGTTTTTCCGCCTGCCCCTTGACAGCCAACTCATGTCTCCAGACAAAACTTTGAGGGACAGAGTCCCTCAAGTAAATTTAAGGTCTTATGTGCAACGAACTGTGGAAAGGAAAAGCTGCAAGTTTGCTATATATCAAGACAAAAAACGGGAATACCTGCCTTTGCCGGGGACTTGTCAGCAACATGTTCCGGCTCTGTCAGAACAAATGAAATCCGCTTGAAATCCTTGTGCGCATCCTTGATCGACTTGTCAAAATCCCCAAACCTTACGTTGTGACTGAAAAGTATACCCTTCTCATCCGCCTTCTTCCTGAAATCATCAGCCTCTTTCGCCGTCCTTTCCCGCAACTCTTCCCTGACCTTCTCATTCAGCAGGGAAAAAAGGCGATTTCCGGCTGGTATTACATTGAGGGCAACAATCTCGTAGTCCATTCTCTCGGCCATCCCGAGGGCATAATGAACAAGCTTTTTGGAAAAACCCTCTTCTCCACCGACAACGAGTATCTTCTTCTTCTCGTTATCATCCCTCTTTAGTATTTCCCTTGCATACTCATACTCACCTGCCTCGGCAAAGACGATGGCTTCCTCTGTCCTCTCATGTTTCTTGATTAAAGACTCTACCCTTTCATCCTTGACCTTAATGGACCTGCCTTCTTTCTTTGTCATCCTCATCTCGTTTATTATCTGACGGGCTGTCTTTTCATCACCTGATTCGGCAAATGCTACTGCAGCCATGGAATCCTCAAAGTTTTTGATAAAGTTTTTCATTGTTATCCTCCTTTTTAACTTTTAAAGCTGTTTTTGTCAGGCCGACTTGCCTGCTTGCTTGCCATACTAAGAAGCAACAAGCATGCCAACTTTAAAAGCTACTGATTTTAAAGGATATTTTTTAAGGAGGGTAGTTCTGGAAGGGTTTTGTCGTTGCTTATTGCAACATATTATTTTTCCATGTCATATCTCTTAATCTTTCTCCAGAGGGATACCCTGTCTATTCCGAGTATCTGGGCTGCCTTTGACTTGTTTCCACCAACCTCTTTCAGCACCCATTGTATGTAAGCCTTTTCCTGGTCTTCAAGGGACGGGACTTTCCCTGCGTTCTTCCTGAATGTCCTGATGCTCAATTCCCTGAGATCATCAGGGAGATGTATGGTTTCAAGGGTGTTTCCCTTGGAGAGCGCAATACCCCTCTCGATGATATTCTCCAGCTCCCTTACATTTCCCGGAAAGTTGTAACTGTTAAGCACGCCTAACATATCCTCGGAAATATCAGTGACTTCCTTTCCCATGATTGAGGAGTATTTCTTGAGGAAGTGATAGCAGAGCAGGGGGATATCTCCTTTTCTCTCTGAAAGCGGCGGAAGGTGCAGTGTTACGACATTCAGACGGTAATAAAGGTCCTGCCTGAACTCACCGCTTTCGATAACTTCCTGAATGTTCCTGTTGGTGGCTGCAATAAACCTCACATCCACCTTTACCGGTTCAGTGCCCCCAACACGCTGGTATTCTCTCTCCTGCACAACCCTGAGGAGTTTCACCTGCATGGATGGGCTCATCTCCGTAATCTCATCCAGAAACAGCGTGCCCTTGCTTGCCACCTCGATAAGACCTTTTTTAAGAAATGTTGCACCTGTAAATGCCCCCTTCTCGTGTCCAAAAAGCTCGCTTACGAGGAGCCCCTCTGAAAAGGCCCCGCAGTTGATGGCAATAAAGGGACCTTCGGACCTCTTGCTGTAAAGGTGGGCATAGCGTGCCACCAGTTCCTTTCCAGTTCCGCTTTCTCCCGTGATAAGGATATTGCAGTCAGTAGGAGCAACATCCTTGGCCGTATCCAGTAGCCTGAGCATCCGGGGGTCCTGGGTAATTATCCTCACCCTGTCCGTAATGTTCTCAAGGCTCTCCCTGAGCTGCCTGTTCTCTTTTTTGAGCCTTACCTTTTCCGAGGCCTCCCTTACGACCTTTCTCACCTCATCCAGCTTAAAAGGCTTTGCTATATAATGGTAAGCACCGTGTTTCATTGCCTCTATGGCGGTCTCAACCGTGGCATATCCTGTAATCATTATTACCTCTAAATCCGGATTTGTTTCCTTGCATCTTTTGAGTATCTGCATGCCGTCAATCTTCTCCATCTTCAGGTCTGTCAGGACGACATCGAAATCGTGTCTGTTCAGGAGTTTTAAGGCGTTCTGCCCGTTTGATGTTGTTCTTATCTCATAGCCTTCCTTCTTCAAAACATGCTCAAGGTTCTTTATGGCTATCTTTTCATCATCAACAATCAGAAGTTTGATCCTGTTTTCCATCCTCGTCTCCTTTTAGCGGGAGCTTTATGATAAAGATTGTTCCTGCACCCGGCCGGCTTTTCAGATCAATAGTCCCGCTGTGCTGCTTTATAATCTCATGGCTGATATACAGCCCGAGCCCCGTACCCTTTCCAACATCCTTTGTTGTGAAAAACGGGTCGAATATCTTGCTGATTATCTCCCCGGATACGCCCTTACCTGTATCTGAAAACCGGATCTCAACCTCTTTTTTATCCCTGTTCTCTCTGGCCGTTATTATAAACTTGCCTTCTACGCCCTCATCGGGTATTGCATCGACTGCATTTCTCAGGAGATTGAGAAAAACGTGCTGAATCTTCTGTTTGTCAGCATAAATAACCAATTCCTCCGGTATGTCGATGGCAATCGTTATATACGTCGGCATATCGGTCCGGATAAATCTCAGTGTCTCCCTCAATGCATTCAGGAGATTTATCTCTTCCTTTTTAAAGTCCCTGTCCCTTGTAAATTCAAGCACCGACTTAACGATGTCTCGTGCCCTGTCGGTCTCCTGAATAATCTGACCGATCATCTCTTCCCTGAACTCGCGGTCTTCATTGCTGTCTATCTCCTCGGACAGTATCTGCGCAGAGGTAGATATGTTTGAGAGGGGATTGTTTATCTCGTGTGCAATCCCTGCAAGCATTGTCCCGAGGGAGGTCAGTTTTTCTGAACGAATAATGTCCCTCTGGGAGAATATCTCGTTTATCATGCGATTGAACGCCTTATTCAGTGATACTATCTCTTTATCCTCAAACTTCAGGGAGAGCATCTCAAATTTTCCGGAGGCAATCTTTCTCATGCTTGATTCCAGTTCCCGTAAAGGCTGTATGGCCACCCTCGATATCGTTCTTGCAATCAACACAGTCCCTATTAAAAAAACCGCCACTGATATGACGAGACTCTTCCTTGTTGTGGAAAGCATTCGTTGTATCTTTATACGTTCAGCCTCTGAAAGTCTCTCGGCAATCTCTGTAATTTCCCGACCCTTCCGCCGTATTGCCACCTCAGGCTTCCTTGAAGGATCCTGCTCTGCAAAATCCTTGTTCAACAGGTCCCTGTACTCACGAAGAAGCTTAAGGCTTCGATCAGATGTCCTCTCATGAAGCGGTAAAGATACGTTTTTTTTCCTGAACATGCCGAGAGGCCAGTCACCGTAAAAGGACGAGAGCAGGCCGTCAAATTTTTCCCTGTTGTTCTGTATTAATTCTTCTGCGATCCCTATGTATGAAAGGGTTTCAAGGAAATCTTCCTCTTTCCTGTACAGGAAATAGTTCTTTTCAAACCTCCGCATCTCAAGGGTTGTGTCAAGAAATCTTGAGATAGCTGAATAAAAACTGATTCTCTCATCTATTACTACCAAATTGA
>BDTQ01000176.1 GCA_002898135.1 bacterium BMS3Bbin07 | reverse complement strand
CGAGGGAGGGGTCTTTATTAATCTCGGCTCAGCAGTCGTAATGCCCGAGGTCTTTTTAAAGGCCCTTACAGTGGCGAGAAACCTTGGCCACAGGGTGAAGGAAATAACTACTGTTACAATGGATTTCAACAGGCATTACAGGCCCATGGAGAATGTTGTGCGCCGGCCTACCGCATCAGGGGGCCGGGGTTATTATATCACGGGACATCACGAGATCATGTTTCCGCTTCTTGCTGGAGCGGTAAAAGAAAGATTATCGAAACATAAACAACTAAACAATTAAACTCAAGAGAACCGGCATGGACATAAAGAGACTCCTTGAAGAATCCTCAAAGTATCTGATGAATACATACAACAGATACCCCCTTATCCTGAGAAAGGGCCGCGGAACCAAGGTGTACAGCATAGACGGCAAGGAATATCTCGATTTTGTGGGAGGTATTGCGGTTAATATCCTCGGGCACTGCCATCCCCGTGTGGTGGTGGCAATACAGAAGCAGGCCCAGAGGCTCCTGCACGTCTCCAACCTCTATCACATAGAACCACAGATTAAGCTGGCCAGATTGCTCGTGGAAAACTCATTTGCCGACAAGGTTTTTTTCTGTAACTCCGGCGCAGAGGCCAATGAGGGAGCAATTAAACTTGCCAGGAAATACGCAAAGGAACATCATGGTGAGGAGCGGTTTGAAATAATCACTGCCCTCAATTCCTTTCACGGACGAACCCTTGCAACCCTTACAGCAACCGGTCAGGAAAAGTTCCATAAAGGATTTGAACCCCTGGTGCCGGGATTCAAACACATCCCCTTTGATGACCTTGAAGCATTGAAGGAAACAATAAGTGATAATACGTGTGCCATAATGCTTGAGCCAATTCAGGGTGAAGGCGGCGTTGTGGTGCCTTCCCCTTACTACCTGAAGGAGATCAGACGGATCTGTGATGAAAAGGGCATCCTCCTCATTCTCGATGAGGTCCAGACCGGGATGGGAAGGACCGGCAAACTCTTTGCCTATGAACACTTCGGCATAGAGCCGGATATAATGACCCTGGCAAAGGGTCTTGGGGGCGGAGTTCCGATAGGGGCACTGCTTGCCAGGGAAGAGGTGGCAGAAGCGTTTGTACCGGGCAGCCATGCATCCACTTTTGGCGGCAATCCGCTCACAACCCAGGCCGCAATTGCAACAATCGAGACAATCCTTGAAGACGGTATCCTCCTTGAGGAATGTCAGAGACTGGGAAAATATTTTATCAGACGGCTGTCAGGTCTTAAAAATACGTTTTCAAGTATAATAGTGGAAATAAGGGGGCTGGGGTTAATGATCGGGATGCAGCTGACAAGGGATTGTGCCCCTATAGTCAAGGCCTGTATGGAAAAAGGGGTTTTGGTTAATTGCACAACGAACAACACGCTGAGATTTACCCCTCCGCTGATAGTAACGGAAAAGGAGATAGATACGGTGACGGATATAGTTGAAGATATTCTTGCGAGGCTGTCATGAAAAGAGATTTTCTCAGACTGTGGGACTTCACTTCAGAAGAGATCAGCAGTATTGTTGAACGGGCAATCGCCTTGAAGGCCGGAGCAGATGCCAATAAATGCCCGTTAATAGGGAAGAGCCTGTGGCTACTCTTTGAAAAACCATCTACAAGGACGCGGATATCCTTTGAGGTTGGTATTTATCAGCTCGGGGGGCAGTCCATATATATGAAACCTTCTGAAATCCAGATCGGAAGGGGTGAGAGCACCGCTGATACTGCAAGGGTGCTTTCAAGGTATCTTGACGGCATTATTATAAGAACCTTTGAACATACAAAGCTTGAGGAATTTGCCGCCAACTCCGATGTTCCGGTAATAAACGGCCTCAGCGACCTCCATCACCCCTGCCAGGTACTGGCTGACCTGATGACCATCAAAGAGAAGAAAGGGAAACTTGAAGGTATAAAGGTTGCATATATCGGTGACGGAAATAATGTGGCAAACTCCCTTATGGAAGCCGCCGGCAGGATGGGGCTGTTACTGAATATCGCCTGTCCCGAAGGCTATGAGCCGGACCTTGATATACTCGAGGAGGCAAGAAATGGCAAGGGAGAAATTATTATTCTGAGAGACCCGAAGGAGGCAGCAGGCAGGGCGGATGTTATATACACCGATGTATGGGTAAGCATGGGGCAGGAAGATAGCGCTGAAAAGAAGAAGAGAAAATTCAGCGCCTACCAGGTTAATTCCTCGCTGCTTGCATGCGCAAAAAAGGACGTGATGGTTATGCACTGTCTCCCTGCACACAGGGGCGAGGAGATTACGGATGAGGTCATAGACGGTCCGCAGAGTGTAGTCTTTGACCAGGCGGAAAACAGACTTCACACACAAAAGGCACTTCTTGAAATACTCATAAAATAAAGCTTCACCTGGAGTCTTCCGGTAACAGGACTGCGTTATTAAATATGCCTTGTGAGTGAGCCACTTTATATAATACCCCTTGGCGGAGTCGAAGAGGTCGGCGGGCTGAACATGACCGTGCTGCAATACGGCGATGACCTTATAGTCGTGGATGCGGGACTGATGTTTCCTGAAGACGAGATGCTCGGCATTGATTTCGTCATACCTGACCTTACCTATCTCATAGAGAACCGGGAAAAGGTCAGGGCTGTGATCATAACACACGGGCACGAAGACCACACAGGAGCGCTGCCTTTCCTTATCAGGGAACTTGGCGGTTCAGTGCCTGTATACGGCACCCCTCTTACACTTGGCCTTCTTAAAGAGAAGTTGTCTGAACACAGGGTTTCTACCCCTCTCCATACCGTAAAACCCAGGGATACCGTTAAACTTGGCGTGTTCACTGTGGAATTCATACGTGTAACTCACAGCATTGTTGATGGAGTGGGACTCGGAATCCACACACCCTATGGACTGATAGTTCATACAGGTGATTTCAAGATTGACCCGACCCCCGTGGATGGCGAGCTGCTGGATTTCTACAAGTTTTCTGAATATGGCGACAGGGGGACATTACTCCTGATGTCCGACAGTACAAATGCTGAAAAAGGCGGTTTCACATATTCGGAAAAAGAGGTCAGCAGGGCCTTTGAAGACATATTCTCCGCTGCCCCCGGTCGGCTCATTATTGCCACATTTGCCTCCAATATACACAGAATACAGCAGGTAATCGATGTGGCCGTAAAACACGGAAGGAAGATAGCCATATGCGGCAAAAGTATGGTATCAAATGCTCAGATAGCCCTCGACCTCGGATATCTCACGCTCCCGGCAAAGACATGGCTCAACCTGGAAGAGATCAGGAAACTGCCTGACCGGGAGGTGGCTGTAATCACAA
>BDTQ01000175.1 GCA_002898135.1 bacterium BMS3Bbin07 | reverse complement strand
CAACTCAAACCGTCCCCTTTTTCCATATCTATATGGCCTTTTCCGGCCCTGGTAGTCGCTACCCTTTCATGACATGAAAGACAGAGCTCCGCGGGGCGGCTTAAGAGTTGATACTCAACCCTGGTCCCATGGGGGCTGTGACAGGCCGTACATTTCCCCTCATCCACTGGCAGGTGCCTGTTCTTGCTGCCCTTCAGTGCGGTCTTTGTGGCCTTATGACACTTGTAACAGAGGTCCGCCATGGGCTTAAGTGTATTTGCCGTGTAATCACTGGCATGGGGGGCATGGCACGTTAGGCAGTCCCGGTCCCTGAATGGAGGATGCATCTCTTTTGCCTCAACATCCGGCAACATACCATCATGGCAATCAAGGCAGAGCTGCTCCGGCGAACTGCTCAGCAAATTACTGTTATCCGATGCATGCGCCTTATGACAGGAAAGACATTCTCCTTTATTCACGGGTGTATGGATATAGGTCTTAAAAAAGTCCTTCTCCTCCTTCTTATGACAGCTATAACATAACTGGGCCCGCACAGCCTTAAGCATATCAGGAGTATCCGTGCCATGAGGATCATGGCATTTCGTACATTGAAGCTCGGAGAACGGCTTATGCGTGGATATTTCCTTTAACTCCTTCTTCATATCAGCATGACATGTAAGACATATCCGGCCCTCAGGTGCTTTCAGATAAAAAGGGTTTCCGGAGCCATGGGGGTCGTGACAGGCTGTGCAGCCCTCCTCCTTTATTGGTTCATGCAGGTTGGTCACATCAATCCTCGGCTTGCCGGCATGACACTTCAAACATAGATCCTTTTCATTCATAAGGGTAATCTTTGGATAATCCGAGGCATGCGGGCTGTGACAGTCAAGACATTTACCTTCGCCCACAGGAGGATGCCTGTAATCAGTCTTAAAAACCTTCTCTTCCTTCTTGTGACAGCTATAGCATAGTTTGGCATCCTGAGCAATAACACCAAGTGGATCCGGGCCTCCCGACGGTTTATGACAGGAACTGCATTGCCCGAGTTCCAGGGGAACATGAACCGATTTCCTGAGCAGGTTGTCATTTACTGAACTGTGAGGGTTATGACAGCCTGTACATTTACCCTGCTGAACCGGATAATCCTTATGCGCCTTCCTGAAACTGCCCGCTGCAGGGTCATGACACGAGCGGCAGAGATCCGCTACATCCTTTATGAGATTGTCCTTATATTGAGAGCCGTGGGCTGCATGACATGTAAGGCAACCATCTGAAAGAGGCTTGTGGCGGTTAGCCCTCATAAAGGGGGCCCTGTCATGACAGGTAAAGCATTGCTCATTGCCGGTCTCTTTCTGAAGAAACCTGTTTTCAGATGCATGGGGGTTATGGCAGGGCACACACATACCCTGCTTCAGGGCCGTATGCACATTGGGTAATTTATCCAGATTCGAGGCCATCTTTTGGTGACAGGTAAAACAGAGCTTTCGCTCCTCCCTCTCCCTGAAGGATTTAACAGCAAGCCTTCCATGACGAAGGTGGCATGCCTCACAGTCCTGTTTACTTACCGGAGAATGCACATACTTCTTCTGAAATTCATTCAGCTTTTCCTTGTGACAATCCAGGCAGGGTTTTGGTTCAAACCCCTTCCTTCTTGCTGTATCTTCAGGAACGCATGCATAGATGAGGCCCAGGATAAAAAACAGAAGGAGAACTTTTAAGATATTCTTTCCTTTGGAGTTCATCATTCCTCTCACAATTGCCAACCTCTATCCGGTATTTTCCGTTTACCTGGTTTGGATAATTTATCCCTGACCAGTTTCGTTTGTCAAGGACAAACTATTTCTGCAATCCTTCCTCTATTGATTTTACTGCCTCATCATATATCTTTATATGTGCCTTTGCCCTAAGCCTTGATACAAACTCGTCCCGGAGGGCATTGAACTGTTCCTTAAAATACGCCTTGTAAACAGCATCTCTTACTTCTTCGAACCTCCTGACTTCCCCGTCAATCTTTCCCTGCAGACGGATTATTCTATAGAATGAATCAATCTTAACTATCGGGCTTGTCTCTCCTGTCTTCAGTGTAGCCACAATCTCCCTTACAGGCCCTGGAAATTTCTGCATGGTAAGCCATCCAACCTCTCCACCTTTTGGACCTGCAGAATCAATTGACTTATTCTTTGCCAGCCATGAAAAATCAGCACCCTGCTGCAGGCTGCTCAATAGGTTCCTGGCCTCATCCATGGTCTTCACCGTAATCTGCTGAATTCTAAACCTGTCGGGTCCGGCAAATTCTCCCCGGTGTTTCAGATAGTAGTCTTTCAATCTCTTATCTGAAATTTCGATCTTCGGGATAATTGCTTTATTTATGAATACCTTCTTTAAAAGCTGCTTCTTATAACGCTCTATCTTTTTCTTTAAATCGGGAGTTGTATCGTAACGCCGGCCAAGTGCCTCCTGGTCAACTACCTTACGGTCAATCCAGCTATTAAGGATATATTCCTCTGATTTACCCCTGTAAGCAGTGGCCATTGCGACAAACTCACCTGCTGTAAGGACCGAACCATTCACTTCAGCTACTGCCCTTTTATCCTTTGACCAGTTCTCTGATTCCTCGTCTCCCTTACCCGGACTGATAGCAGAAAGAATATCCTTATTAATCTTAATGGCAGCGTGTTTACGAAGAGACCCCAGATATTCATCAGCACGCTCTTTTTCCCTTTGTTTCCTGATAACCTTCTCTATCTCTTTCCGGACATTCTTGAGTTCTTCATCATACGCCTCTTTCCTGCTGATCAGCTTTACTATATAATATTTATCCCGTATCTTCAGAATATCACTCAACTCGCCCGGGCTCAGACCGGTAATAGTTTCACCAATATAGGGTGGTATGGATCTTCGTGCAAGAACAATCTCTCCCCCATTTTTCCCGGAACGATGGGTAGAGTACTTCCGGGCAAGGTCACTGAAATCAGCTCCTTTCTTTAGTTGTCCAGCTATATTAGCGGCCTCTTCTTCTGAGCTCACCTCAATAATACCAAGGGAAAACATCTCATAGTTCTTCCTGTAATAATTTATAATATCCTCGTCTGATATTGAGACCTTCTGCGAAATCTCCTCGTCATAAAGCTTCACAACCGACTCCCTCAGGATATACGCCTTAACGGCCTGTTGTACCTGAGGGTCCTGCTCCATGCCCATGCGGCGGGCTTCCTCGATAATCAACATATCATCTATCAGTTTTTGCACATACTCTGCCAGACTTAAATTCCCCGCAGAGGAAAGGTCTTCCCTGCGATGGGCTATCTGCAGCGAATATTTCAAATCTTCTTCGGTAATGGGCTCGCCATCTACAACCGCTAATATTTTTCCCTTTGCCGTTACATCTCCCCTCTGCAGAAGTGATGCACAACCACCCACAAAAGCAAACAGTAAGCAGAGAACAACAACCGGGAAGATTCCTGAGCTCAAGTCTGTAGTTTTTCCTGTACCAGAGGAGCTGCCGGACTTAACCCCTGACTGTTGACCGGTGACTATTGACTGCGTTTGTGCCATCTTGCTATCTCCGTTTTTTATCATCTTTATCGCCTGTACGTTACCGTGACAAGCACCCTCCTGTTTTTTTTCACCTCAGGATCGTTTATATTCTCTTTTGTAGGTATCTCGGGGTAAAGGAGCCTGTCTTCTCCGAAATATTTGATTATTATCCTGTCTTCAGTCATATTTGCATTTCTGATCAGAAAATCCTTTACAGCAAGCGCCCTTCTCCTGCTAATCTCATTGTTGAACCGCTTAGTGCCATGTGCACATGCATGACCCTCAATTGTAATACCTGATATCTCCCTGTCATTCAGAAAACCAATAAACCCGGTCAAAATCCTGTATGCATCCTCTCTTATTTCTGCACTACTGTAATCAAAATATATTGTCGTCCGTGACTCTATAGTAACGGGTGGGCTCCGTTGGGCTGTTTCAGGTTCCTGATAAGCTTCGGACGCTTTCTGGAAATTTTCAGGTAAAGGTATTTCAGGGACAACTTTTTTTGTTTCAGGAGGTGGCTCTGAAACAACAGGAACCGTTCCTTCTAAAGGTATTCTTTTAAAGACCTCTTTCACCTCAGAAGATGGCCCTGAAACGGCAGGGATTGATCCCCCGCATACTTTCTCAGCCCTCTTAACTAATTTTGAGACCACCCTGAAAGCCACTTTATCCACAGATCTTATCCTTCCCCAGTCGAGGACAATTATATTGTCATCACCCCTTAGTTGAGAGCTATCGCACCATAGGAGCCTGCTTTTACGGGCATCTACTATTCTGGCGGCTATAGAGACCTCAGGTGGAGAGGCAGTATTTAGTCCGTCAGAGTAAAGCTCCACAGTCCCGACTAAAAAGCCATCCACCCACAGGGACTTTGAAAGGGCCTTCACATACCTGTAATCCAGTTCCCCCCTCTCCCTGACGCTTAAATCCACTACCGCTCTTCTGACTTCTCCGAACTCCACCGGTTCAAAGACAGGATTCTTAAATAATTCCACTAAAAACATGTAAGTAGCTATCATACCTGCATCTCTGACTCCACTGTTATTGCGAAACGGCATCACGGCAATTCTGTAAGTATGTTCCGTCTCTTTACGGGACGGCATGGTGGTGAAAGAGGCAAGCAACCTGTCCGTAACCCTGGGAAGCAGCTTATCCAAGGTCTTTATTCTACCCAAACCCAGGATTTTAGTGAAATCGTCTCCGGTAGCAGAGGCATAATCAGCCCACAGGATAAGGCCATTGGATGAATCAACCAGACGGGCTGAAAAACCAATCCCTGGGTTTTCTCCCCGCAAAAACAGATTAACGGAACCGAGCAAAACAGCCTTTACATTCAAT
>BDTQ01000174.1 GCA_002898135.1 bacterium BMS3Bbin07 | reverse complement strand
TTGTTATGCTCAGTATCTTCGGGGTGGGTGAGGCACCAATATCCATTACCTCCGGGCCGGACGAGAAGGGGTTTATAGACCTCTGTGTGAGAAAGGCGGGCAGGGTGACGGGAGTGCTTCACGGACTTGAGGAGAATGCCAGGGTTGGAATACGTGGCCCCTATGGCAATGGTTATCCTGTTGAGACCATGGAGGGTGGAAACCTTCTTATAGTGGCAGGCGGGCTTGGAATAGCTCCGCTGAGGTCCCTTATTCGCTATGTGCTTTACAGGAGGGAGCGTTTCGGAGAGGTTGGCATTGGATATGGTGCAAGAGACCCGGAGAGCGTCCTTTTTTATGGAGAGTTACAGAACCTGCTTGCAAGGACTGATATAAAGTGCATGCTTTCTGTGGACAGTGTGCCTGAGAGTAGTAGATGGCAGGGACAAGTGGGCAGGGTTACCCAGCTTCTTGACAAGATTACGATGCCCCTGGAGGGCACTTCCGTGGCTGTTTGCGGGCCGCCTGTATTTTACAAGTTTGTCCTTGACAAGCTCCTGAAACTTGGTTACTCGAAGGGGAGCATCTACATGTCTCTTGAGCGGAGGATGGAGTGTGGCCTGGGCAAATGCGGACACTGCGTGGTGGGGCATAAGTACACGTGCATTGATGGACCGATATTTACATACTGGGATGCTATAAATCTGCCGGAGATTTTCTGATATGACAAAGGCTAAGGAAAAACCCAGGTTGGGTCTTTACTCCCTGACATCCTGTTCGGGAGACATCCTTGAGATAACCAATCTTGAGGAGGACCTCCTTAAGCTGCTTGACCTCGTTGAGGTGGTTGACCTCAATGTTGCCATGCCGGCTACAGGCTTAAGCCCTGATATCGCCCTTGTGGAAGGGGCTGTCACCCAGGCTGAAGAGGCGGGGCTCCTGAGGGGCCTGAGAAAGAAGGTCAAATACCTTGTTGCCATAGGCACCTGTGCGTGCACTGGCGGTGTGGTGGCACGCGGGCCGAAGAAGAGGAAGGGCTGGTTACGGGATGTCTATCCTGAAACAGGCGGGGACTTTACATCGGGGTTCCCCCGGCCGGTCAGTGACGTTGTTCCTGTGGACTTTTCAATCCCGGGGTGCCCGATAGAGAGGAATTATCTTATGCACTGCCTTGGGTATCTTCTCAAAGGGGTGGTGCCGGAGGTGCCCAATTATCCGCTCTGTATGGAGTGCAAGATGAAGGGTAATGAGTGTCTGCTAAGATACAGGGGACTGCCCTGCCTTGGGCCTGTTACAAGGGCCGGTTGTGGTGCAAGGCAGCCGTCGGTGGGCAGGCCGTGTGATGGCTGTTTCGGTGCTTACGAGGATGCAAACAGGGAGGCACTTACAGAGATATTCAGGCAGATGGGGCTTGGTGAGGATGAGATAAAGAAGAGGTTTGATCTCTTCTGGGAAAGAGGATAATGAAAAAGGAACTGATAAGCAGGGTGGAAGGACATGGAAGTATCGGGGTTAAGATAAAAGGCCGTCGTGTGGAGTCAGTAGAGCTCGACATACTTACCCCCCCGAGGCTGTTTGAAAAGCTCATTGTGGGCAGGCATTTTAATGATGTGCCCACAATTGTCTCAAGGATATGCTCCATCTGCTCTGCCTCACACAGGGTTATCTCTGTAATGGCCATAGAGGACGCCTTTGGTGTACAGGCGCCAAGGGAGGCAGTGCTTTTAAGGGAGCTTCTTCTTCATGCCGAGACGTTAGAGAGTCATGGGCTGCATCTCTTTCTGCTTGCGCTGCCGGATTATTACGGTTACAGCTCCTTTGTGGAGATGGCTAAAGAGTTGCCCGATGCTGCTTCCCTGGGCTTTAAGGTAAAGGGCATTGGCAACAGGATGCAGGAGTGTGTCGGCGGGAGGGCGATTCATCAGATAACGCCTGTAGTGGGCGGTATGAGTGCTGGTCCTTCAAGTGAAGGCCTTAAGCGTATCCGGCAGGAGGCAGAACCCCTTATAGATGAAGTATTGCGTTTTCTGTCAAAAGAGATTCCCACCCTTCAATATACACCCCTTGTAAAGGTCAGTAACTGGGTTTCACTTGCTGGCAGGGAGTATGGCTATACAGGAGGTTATATCCTCATAAACGGCAAGGAGAAGGTGCAGATAGGGGATTTTTATCAAAAGTTCCATGAATCAGCCCTTCCTCCCTCCTACACAAAGCACACCCTTTACGGTGAGGAGCCTTTTATGGTCGGAGCCCTGCCGCGGATTCTCAACTCCGGCAGTAAGCTCAAGGGCAGTGCAGGGGCCCTTTTGAAGAAACTTGGTATCACGAAGAGCCGGAGCACCTATATGAATAATATGGCTCAGGGTGTTGAGATACTCTTTTCCCTTGAGCGTGTGGTGGATATTATAGGTGAGTTGCTTGATCTTGACCTTCCCGAGGGGCAGGATGGCGGCATAGTGACTGAGTTCAGTCCGGTGGCGGCTACGGGTACGGCAGCTATTGAGGCACCGAGGGGCATGCTTGTACATACCTATACTTTTGATGAGAAAGGGTATGTAGCCGGGGGTGACATAACCACACCCACTGCCATGAACCTCTCGGATATGGAGCGCACCCTCATGATGATGGCTGAGGCTCTTATAAAAGAGACACCTGATATAAAACCGGCACTTGAGACACTTGTTCGTGCCTATGACCCCTGCATATCCTGTTCAGTCCATATTGTAAGGCTATAGGCTGAGGTTTTTTAGAACTTAAGCTGCCGCCTTCTTCTTTTTCTTCTCTTCAGCCTTTGCAAAAACTGCCTGGGCGTTAAACGTCCCGTCAATAGCCTGCTTGGGACACCTTGCAGTACAGATACCGCAGCCTATGCATTTGCCCTGGTCTATAGTATGCACCTTCTTCAATTCACCCTCGGCAGCATTTACAGGACATACCTTCATGCACATATTACAGCCGATGCACTTGTCTCTGAGAACATAGGCCCTGGACCTTTCCGGTATATAATCCACAATCGCCTTTGTAGGACACTTTTTTACACACAGGCCACAGACGCGGCATTTATCAAGATCAATGCGGGAAAGACTGTCTTCGACCTTTGCTGCATCAAAGGGGCAGACTTTCACACAGACACCGCAGGCAATGCAGCCGACCTGACAGTTCTTTCTCGTTTCAGCTCCCCGGTCCCTTGAGTGGCAGGCAACTACCACTGCCTTGCCGGCCGGCAGTATTTCGATAACCTTTTTCGGACAGGCTGCCTCGCATTTACGGCATCCCGTACATTTTGTTATATCAACAACCGGGAGATGGTCTTCATTCATGTGAATGGCATCAAATGGACATGACCTTACACATGTGGCGTATCCGAGGCATCCATAGACACATGACTTGTCACCACCGCCTGCCAGGATAACGGCCCTGCAGTCTTCTACTCCTTCATACTTAAACCTCTTTGCCGACTTATGCCAGTCTCCCTGGCACATGATTCTTGAGAATATAGGCTCGGTGGCCTCTGCCTTCTTTCCGGTGATCATGGCAACCAGCTCAGCGCATTTTGCTCCTCCAGGTGTACAGAGGTTTGGAGGAACGTCAGGGTTTGAAACAACTGCCTCTGCATATTGTTCACACCCTGCATAACCGCAGGCTCCGCAGTGGGCACTTGCAAGTACTTCACGCACCTGCTCAACCCTCGGATCTTTTTTTACTGCAAACTTTTTTGCTGCAAAGGCCAGCCCCATTCCAAATGTGGCTCCCACACCTAAAACAAATACAAATGTAAACTTCAGAGTCGATACTATATCGACATGCTCCTTGGCCTCAATACCTCCACCAACCCCTGCATGAGGAAGGGGGATAAGGTTGATTATGTTTGTGAGGTCAAGGCCTCTAATAGTATTTATTATCTCTGAAATGCTCTGAAAATCCATCATCCTCTAATACCTCCGTCATTCAGGTCATCAGTCTTTAGGGTATTATAATATAATTCAGTCTTCTCTCTCTAATTGTGTTATAGCGTTATCAGTCCTGAAAAACCTGTAAATGCCAGTGCTATCAAAGCTGTAGTAACCCAGGCAATCGGCATGCCCCTGAAGGGCCTCGGCACATCTGCAAGCTCAAGCTTTTCGCGGATACTTGCCATTATGGTCAGCGCCAGACCAAAACCTATTCCGGAGCCAAGACCGAACACAAGACTCTCGATAAAGGTATGCTTTTCTCCGGCGTTTATCAGGGGAACTGCAATAATGATACAGTTAGTTGCGATAAGTGCAAGATAAACACCTAACTTGTAGTAGAGTCCCGGACTTATCTTCCTCATTATTGTATCTGATGCCTGAACAAAGGCAGCAACAATTCCTATAAAAATAACTATCTTCAGGAACGTAATCTCAAGGGGAATCATTATGTAGAAGAAGACAAGCCAACTCAATGCTGCAGAAATAACCATAACCGCTGTAAATGTTATGCTCATCCCGATTGCCGTCTCCATCTTCTTTGAAACACCAAAGAAGATACAGAGACCGAGAAACCTTGTAAAGACAAAATTATTTATGACCGAGGCTGCTATAAACAGCTCAAAAAGCTTTAAAAATTCCTTTTCCATCATATCCTCCGAAATACTGAAATTGTCATTAAGACAAACGGGAAATCAAATCAGTGTCCTCCGGCGCCTCCTGCACCCTTTCCGCCGTAGAACCTCATATCAATCCAGTTGAAGAATCCCATCAGCAGACCTGTTACCAGAAAACCACCTGCCGGCAGGATCATGATAAGCATGGGTTTAACCGGCACTATGGTATATCCAATAAGTGTGCCTTTACCCAAAAGTTCTCTGAAGAAACTGATGGTAACAAGGGCTACGAGAAAGCCAAGGCCTGAACCCAATCCGTCAAAAAAGGATGCCCCAACCTTGTTTTTACTTGCAAACACCTCAGCACGGGCAAGGATGGAGGCAAAGGCGACGATTATCTGGATGTAGAGCCCTATCTCCTTGTATGTAGACCGTGCATAGGCGGCCATAAGCATATCAACGACTGTAACCCAGCCTGAGATGATGAGCATGAATATCGGGATCCTGATCCTGGGATGGATAAAGTTTCTCAGAAGGGCTACTGTTGAGTTAACCATGGCCTGAACAAATACCACGGCAGCGCCCAGTAAAAAACCGTTCTTTACGCTGTTGGTAACGGCTATAGCTGGACAAAGGCTGATGACAAGCCTGAAGATGGTGTTTTCCTTGATTATTCCATTCTTGACTAATGCCCAGTAACTAACCTTCTCTTGATGCTGATGGCTCATGCTTCACCTCTCCTTTCAGGGCTTTTTCTAAAAACTCCAGCCCGTTTCTTATACCGTCTTCAGCAACAGCTCTTGATGAAATGGTTGCTCCGGTAATGGCCTGGATATATTCGGTAGTCTCTGTCTTTAAGACCTTGAGATGTTCAATGTCTTTACCCTTAAAACGATTTTTGAAGTAATCAAGCACTATTTCATCTCCCAGACCAGGTGTCTCGGCATGGTGAAGGATGTCTATCTTCTGTACCCTGAATTTATTATCAACAGAGAAAAGGATATTTATGTAACTTGAATAGCCCTTCCCAAAGGTCTGAACGATGTATCCAATCGGGCGTGGATTGATACACTCCTTTTCCTCTTTCACCTTGCCGGTCTCTTCATCCTTAATCTTTTTTATCTTCAGTTCCCCGCACTTCTTTGCCACAAAGTACTCTGCATGTTTTTCATGGGGGTACCAGTCACCCAGTTTCTCGATAACGTCGGCCTCCGGTATCATCTTCTGCAGGGCCTCTTTCTTCTCCTGTTCGTTCTTCTTAAAGATGATTGGGGACGTTTTTGCATATACAGCGGCCAGCAAGAGGCCACCTGCAAGATATAATACCACAAGGTTCATGGTTATCTTAAGAATCTCCTTAAAGGTCATTTTTGGGCCTCCTTTGCAAGTCCAAACACCTTTGACTTCATGTTTCTGTCAATCAATGGAGAAAAACAGTTCATCAGGAGTATGGCAAACATTACACCCTCTGGATATCCTGCCTTTAACCTTATCAGGATTGTAAGTAATCCGCAGCCAATACCAAAAATTATCTGTCCGATCCTCGTGGAGGGACATGTTACATAATCAGTGGCCATGAAGATGGCTCCGAGCATCAACCCACCGCTTAGGAGATGGAGTATGGGGTCTCCGGTAAAGAATCCCTCTCTGCCTCCGAATATCCATGCCATAAGAGCTACTGTCGCGAGGAAGGAAAGTGGTATGTGCCAGGTGATGTATCTCTTGTAAATCAGAAAGGCCCCGCCGATAAGGAGTGCAATCACAGATGTTTCCCCGAGAGAGCCTGCCCTGTGACCGATTAACAGGTCTGTATAGAGGTTCATCTTGTCACCAAATATCTCGATTACTTTTTGCATCCCTCCTTCCTTCAGGATTGCAAGGGGGGTTGCGGTCGTTTTTGCATCAAGCCCTACAAAAGCAGCTGTCGGTTCGAGCCATGTTGTCATTGCCCTTGGCCAGGTGATAAGGGCAAAGGCACGGCCTATAAGCGCGGGGTTAAATATGTTGTAACCAAGTCCCCCGAATAGCTGTTTGGTTATAGCTACTGCCACAAAGGAGCTCACCAGGGGAATGTAGAAAGGGGCACTGGACGGCAGGTTCATTCCCAGGAGCAGGCCTGTCAGAAAGGCACTTCCGTCTCTGATTGTTATCTCCTTGCCGGTCATCTTCTCTACCAGCCACTCACTGAAAAAAGACCCGATTATACACAATGCGGTTACATAAAGTGCCCTTGGACCAAAGAAATACACCCCGGATACAAAGGCTGGCAACAGGCTGAGACTTACTGTCCACATAATCCTGCTGACCGTCTCATCGTTTCTGATGTGAGGACTAACAGTTACTATCAATGCCTGATCTTTCTTTGCCACTGCCATGCTATCAGCTCCTTTATAAAATTTAGTCGTTAGTCAGTTATCATTGGTCATCTGTAATTAAATTAGCTTCATATGCTAACCGCTGACAGGAAATCAGGTGACCAATGGATTCTTTTATCTCTTAATCAGTGATTTTGAAAGCCTGATAAACTGAACAATAGGCCTTTTTGATGGACAGACATAGGTGCAGGTTCCGCACTCAAAACAGTCAAGGAGGTTGTATCCCTTTGTCTCCTCATAAAAGCCTTTCTCAGACAATATGCTGAGCATGGACGGCATAAGGCCCATAGGACAGACATCAATACAGCTGCCGCACCTTATACAGGGGCCGTACTTGTCTGAAGTGCTATGTTCCTCTTCAGACATGACCAGAACACCTGATGTCCCCTTTGCAACAGGCACATCGATTGTATACTGGGCAAATCCCATCATCGGGCCTCCAAGTATAACCTTTGCAGGGCTATTATTGAAACCACCGCATGCTTCAATCAATTCCCTTACGGGTGTGCCGACTCTTGCCCTGAGGTTGCCGGGGCTCTTCACCCCAAGCCCTGTAACGGTTACCACCCGCTCAATAAGGGGTTTGCCATAACGGCAGGCCTCAAATACGGCAAGGGCAGTGCCGACATTCTGGACAACCACGCCAACATCCATTGGCAGGCCACCGGCCGGTACATCCCTGTCTGTGATGGCCTTTATCAGCATCTTCTCTGCGCCCTGAGGGTATTTAACCTCGAGGGCCACTACCTCTATGTTTGTTTCACCTGAAGAGACCTCTTTCATCTTTGCTATGGCGTCGGGTTTGTTGTTTTCGATCCCCACATAACCCTTGCTTACCCCCAGGACCTTCATGATAATCTTCAGGCCTTCAATTATCTCTGAGGGTGTCTCCACCATCATCCTGTGGTCTGCCGTCAGGTAGGGTTCACATTCCGCCCCGTTTATTATGGCTACATCAATGGGTTTTTCCTTTGGGGGAGAGAGCTTTACATGGGTGGGGAACGTGGCGCCACCCATACCCACAATCCCGGCATCCTTTACCTTTTCCTTTAATTCTTCCGGAGTGAGTTTCATATAGTCGGGGTTATCCCTGAGCTGGGTCCATTCCTCTTTGCCGTTGTTGTCTATTACAACGGCAGGTACCATTTTCCCCATTGCATTTGGTGCGTCCATCAGGGCAACCACCTTGCCGGAGACAGAAGCATGAACAGGAGCCGAGACAAAGGCGGTAGGTTCTCCGATCAAGTCGCCCTTCTTGACCTCCTGACCTATCTGTACTGTACATTTACAGGGTGCGCCTATATGCTGACTCAGTTGAATAAGAACCTGTGAAGGTGGAGAGGCCTCTTTTACGGGAACGCCTGAGGATAATTCCTTGTGGTCCGGGGGATGAACTCCGCCCTTAAAAGTTAGAAGTGCCATTGATCCTCCTATTTAACCGATGGGGTTAAAAAACGTATAATTAATAACATTTAATGACTGGATATGTCAAGATATAATTATCAGATAATCTTTTAGTGAGTATCTTGGCCATCCTGTATTTTAGGAGTCAACACCCTGCATATGCCTGTTGGTTGTCCCCATTTCCATTGGGCCGGCATGCTGTTGAATAGTGTATTATAATTAGATGACATCCCTTGAATACCTTTATTATCTGGGATACTCCCTGCACAGGAAGCACAGGCTTTCGGTACGGAAGAGGCTTGAAGGAAGGGTCGTGAGCGTTGGTAACCTCACAGTTGGAGGCACGGGCAAGACCCCGGCGGCAATAGCCATTGCCAGGGAGGCCATCAACAGAAATCTCAGGCCCTGTATCCTCACAAGGGGTTATAAGGGTAATGGAAGAGGCTCTGTAATAGTCAGCAAGGGTGACAGACTGCTTGCCTCATGGTCTGAGGCAGGGGATGAGGCAATCCTGATGGCTGAGCGGCTTAAGGGCGCCTGGGTGATAAAGGACTCAAACCGGTACAGGGCGGGGCTCATAGCCAGCAACAGGGATGTATTTATCCTGGATGACGGATTTCAGCACTGGAGGTTGCACAGGGATATAGATATACTCATTGTTGATGCTACCAATCCCTTTGGAAACGGAAGGATGATCCCTCTGGGGAGACTGAGAGAACCGATTGCCGAGATGAAGAGGGCGGATATCATTATAATCAACAAGACAAGGAAGAAAGAAGACGAGCTGGAGAAAACCATCAGGAAGTATAATGAAAAAGCCCCTGTTTTTTATGCGGATTATCGGGTTGAGGGGCTTGTTGCACTTGATGGCAAGGCCATTTCGACTGATGTGCTGAAAGACAAGAGGGTGTTTGCCTTCTCGGGCATCGGCAATCCGGGACAGTTTCTGAAAGTGCCTGGCGAACTCGGCGCATCTGTTGTTGGGCACAAGGCCTTTAAAGACCACCACTGCTACAGTGGCAGGGATATTAAAAAGATAATAAAAAGGGTTCGGGAAGCGCGGGCTGAGATTATTGTCACAACTGAAAAGGATATGGTGAAACTCAGGGGATTGCTGTCAGACACAGAGTTGAGGGATATCCTGGCCGTGAAAATATCTCTTGAGGTAAATAGCAGCGAGTTTTATGATATCATATTCAAAGGGCTTGGCCCGGAGATCCGGTAATGATAAAACATGTAAATGTAAAGACAGGGGCAAGGGTTGAGTTCATTGATATTACCTCGGAGATAGAGAGACTCGTTGAGGAGGCAGGGTTTCAGGAGGGTGTCTGTTATCTGCATGTCCCCCATACCACGGCCGGTATAACAGTAAATGAGG
>BDTQ01000173.1 GCA_002898135.1 bacterium BMS3Bbin07 | reverse complement strand
GTCCTGGTCATTGGAACCTATGACGGCAACGGCAGAGCCAATGCAATGACTGCTTCCTGGGGAGGAATCTGCTGTTCTCAACCCCACTGCATAGCCGTCTCCCTGAGAAAGGCAACCTGCTCGTATGACAATATTGTGAAACACAAGGCATTTACCGTTAACATCCCCTCTGAGGAATATATCAGGGAAGCCGATTATTTTGGAACAGTATCAGGGAAAAAGGAGGACAAGTTTTCCATTACCGGCCTTACCCCGGTGAAGAGTGACCTCGTCGATGCACCCTACATCCGGGAGTTTCCCCTCATCCTTGAGTGCAAGGTGATTCATACATTTGAAATAGGGCTCCATACCCAGTTTATCGGGGAGGTGATGGACCTCAAGGTCGAGGAATCCGTACTCGGAGCAAACGGAACCCCTGATATTGAAAAAGTAAAACCCGTTGCGTTTACCCCTGAAAGCCGCACATATTATGGTCTTGGCAAATTCCTCGGAAAGGCCTTTTCGATCGGTAAGAAATTGCATGAGGACAAATAAAAGAGTATAAACCACGGAGGCATGGGGAAAAAGCATCAAAAAGACTTGATTCCGGCTTAAGGACTGCCGCAATGACAGGCAGAAAAGCGGATTTTTATTGACAATACACCCCATTAATTGGTATAAAGTATGGTTACGAAAATCTCAAGGAGGTGTAATATTATGAGGCTTGCTGTATTTGTGAGTGAGTACAGGGAACCGGCGATGCTGGAAAGACTCAAGGCTGAAAAATTAGGAATAGTCCTGGTACAGAATGGGGTATACCATGCAGCGCTTAAAAAAGATGGTAATGTATCCCCGGTCCTATCAAAAGACGTGGAGTATTATGCACTCTCTGAAGACCTTCAATCCAGGGGGTTCTCAGACTCTGATGTTGTTGACAACAAGGTAAAGGTTATCAATTATGATGGTCTGGTTGACCTTATCTTCAATGATTACGAAAAAACAATCTGGCTATAAGGAGGAAAATAATGGGCAAGATTACAATAGGCTGTTTCTCGTCACTTGTTGGTTCCATGTCCCTTGATTTCGCAATCAAGTTCTCTGACGCTGCTGTCAAGAAGGGACATGAGGTGGACCTTTGGCTTTCAGGCAACGGTACAATGCTTGGGAAGAAAGGGCAGAGCAAATTCAGGGATTACTCTTATCTGATGGATACGGTAATGGAATTGATCAATAGCGGCAAATTCAAGATAACAAACTGCGAGGCCTGTGCCAAGGCAAGGGGCATCGGCAGGGAAGATACTGTCGAAGGCTTTGGTGTTGCAAGCATGGACTGGTATCTTGCAAGTGCCTTCAGCACAGACAGAATCCTGCACATAGGAGGCGAATAAGATGGCTATAAAAAAGATTGCATTTATTGTTGAAAAACTTCCCTATAAGTCTGAAACCTCAAGGCTGGCCCTTACACATGCAATTGCCAGTCAGACGGTAGAGATTCATCTTGAGGACGGAGACAACGTCGAGCCGGTATTGGCCTTTGTCGGTGACGGGGTACTGAACTGTCTCAAGAACCAGAAAGCATTAGAGATATACGGCGTCTCAAGCCTTGAGTCGCATGTAAAGAATGCCCTTCTGCTTGATCTCAGGGTACTGGTCTGCAAGGAAGACCTTGAAGGATTTGGACTCACTGAGGACTCAATCGTGATGGACGCTGAAGAGATTGGCGGCGAGGTTACCACCCAGGTAGTACCATATGAAGAGATTCAGCAGGACCTTGAATCAGCCGATCACCTGATGTTTTTCTGAAAAACTTTCGATCTGATATAAGAACGTAAACGAACAAACCACTGAAGACACAGACAAGCAAGTGGCAACATTAAAATTTGACAGCTGCTACTTCTCGGGGTCCTCAGTGGTTGGATTATTAAAAGACAACACACTATTAAGGAGGCTTTAATGGCAGATTTAAAATCTATTGAACCAGCAGCAACTCTCGATGTGCTCGGTAGGGTTTGTCCATATCCCCTGGTGCTCACAAAAAAGAAGCTTGAAAAACTGAACAGTGGTGAAGTACTGAAGGTCATCAGTGATGCGCAGGCATCAGTAGAAGACTCTATACCAAAGTATTGTGAAAAGCACGGATATGAAATGGAGACAGTAAAGCTCGAAGACAAGGGATACTGGGAGATATATATTCAGAAGAAGTAACTCTTACTGTAAAAAAACACTTTACGTTAATTAAAAAAGGGGCCTCTTTAATCCGAGAGCCCCTTTTTATTATTTGTTTTGGATTGTGAAATTACCTACATCTCTGTAATGGTTATAGCTGCCGGTGGACAGACTCCAAGACAGCTCTCGCAATATACACATTCAGAACCGTTTACAGGATCTGACTTGCTTTCTCCGTCCAATTCAAAAACACCCTGCGGGCAGATATTAATGCACTCCTCACAGGCCTCACACTTATCGTTATCAACGGCTACAATATACAATTACTTCACCTCCTTACTCGATTAATGATCTTATATGCCATAAACCAATGGCTGCCTCTTCTATAATAACAAAAACAACAAACTCCGTATCTTTAGTGGGTATCAGAACCTGATTCTAACTGGGCTTCCCTGATTGATATAGCCACCTTGTAAAGAACGGTAAGCACAAGTAAGCCGATAGCCCAGACTCCAATCGTGATTATAGTCTCGGGCAATGTTGGCCAGTACTCTGTTACCCTCTCAAAAGGATTGGGAACAAAACCGCCAACAATCAATCCAAACCCCTTGTCAATCCACAGGGAGATGAATGCCGCTACGCAGGCAAACGCGAGAATAGATTCATTCTTGCGTGTATTAGGGTTAACCAGAAGAATGATAGCAACCACTGCAAGTATAGTGGATAGCCACATCATGGGGACTAACTTCCCGACACCGTCCAGACCGGCATAGAGATACTTAAAGGAGGCCATATGCCCGGGAATCTGGCTGTAGAAGGCGGTAAATACTTCTAATCCCAGGAAGAAAGTGCTTGCTATTATGGCATATGTAACGATCTTTCCCAGCGCCTGGATTGGCTCCTTACCAGGGTCAAATTTTGTGAGTTTTCTCACTATCAGGGCCAGGATGATAAGTAATGCAGGTCCGGCTGCAAAGGCTGATGCAAGAAAACGGGCTGCCATAATAGCTGAAAGCCAGAAGGGCCTTCCAGGGAGTCCGGCATAGAGAAAGGCTGTGACGGTATGGATACTGATGGCCCAGGGGATTGACAGGTATATCAGGGGCTTTAGCCACGTCGGTGGAGGGACCTCTTTACGATCAGCCTCCAGCGTATTCCAGCCGATTACGATATTGAGAAGAAGATAGCCGTTCAGCACGATAGCGTCCCAGAACATTATCGATTTGGGGCTCGGATGGAGCACCAGGTTCATCACCCTCATCGGCTGTCCCATGTCTGCCATTATGAAGAGCATGCACATCACCACGGCAGCAACAGCAAGAAATTCCCCAAGGATAACTATCTTGCCGAATTTTTTAAAGTCATGCAGATAATAGGGTATAACCAGCATCACCGCTGATGCCGCAACCCCTACGAGAAAAGTAAACTGACCTATATAAAGACCCCACGAAACATCCCTGCTCATACCCGTTATACCCAGACCATATGCGAACTGGCGTAGGTAGAAGATAAAACCCACCCCGCTAACGGCAAGTAAAAAGAATATCCATCCCCAGTATCGTCGACTTCCAGTTAATGCCTTCTCAAGCATCTTCATCACCTCCTATTATGTAAAACACACTGGGCCGTGTTCCGAGTTCAGCCTTACGACGCAAGGAATAGTGCTTGCTCAGTATTTTTCTTACCTCTGATTCGGGGTCTGAGAGGTCACCGAAAATCAATCCCCCGTTGGATACCTCCACGCAGGCAGGCTTGAGACCTTTTGCAAGTCTCTCCACACAGAAATTACACTTCTCCACCACACCCTTCGTCCTTGTAGGGAACTCCGGATTCAGGCGCTTGATAAAAGGACGCGGGTCTCTCCAGTTGAAGCTCCTTGACCCAAAGGGACAGGCCGCCATACAGAATCTGCAGCCGATGCAGCGATGGTAGTCCTGTGCCACAATCCCGTCTTTCCTCTTGAAAGTAGCCTGTGTGGGACAAACCCTTACACATGGCGGATTGTCGCAATGGTTGCAAAACAGGACGGCCTTCTTTTCCTGAACCCCCTCCGGAAGGTATTCATTCTTCTGAAAGGGGAATACGTGCTCAAAGGTATCTGTCCATATCCATTTAACCTCGTCCTTCAGATTGCCGAAGTCCGGGACATTGTGAATATGATGGCAGATATCTATTACTCTACTGTAATCCTCTTCTGTTTTAAACTTCCTTAAATCCACTACCATCGCCCATCTCTTTGCCGTAAGGCCCTTTGGAGAGGACATGTAATCTATAGCTTCAGCTCTATTTTCCCAGAGCAAATCAGTAGCCGAAAAGCCGATCCCAAGGCTGGAAATCCCAGCTAACTTCAAGAAATCTCTCCTACTAATGCTCATTCTTGGCCTCCTTTGGAGCGATATGACAATCCCAGCAGTACGGTTTAACATCCGCATAACTATGGCATTCATCGCAGAACTTTTTCTTGTTGGAATGACATCTGAGGCATTGGTTCTGGAAGCTGATCTCCGTAATCCTTCCGTCAGAGCCTTTATAGAGTCTTTCACCACGGCGAAGTGCAGCATCTCTCCAGTTATTCAGCAGCTGCATGTGTTCTGCCCTCATAAACTCCTTTGATTCCACACACTGCTTTACCTTCATCTGCTGAATGACCGGGGTATCAAGCTTTGGATCCGGTTTGGCAACAGCCTTACCCATATTACTGTAAAAAGGAAACGTTGCAAAGGCCAAAAAAATTATCAATCCTAAAAGGATTTTCCAAGCGTCATACATCCTCTTCCTCCTTTCCCGGCAGGGGTTCAAGGCGCAGATCGGTCTCTCTCTCCTTCTCGCCCTTCATAACCAGGGCATTCCCAAGCAACTCATGAATACCGGAGACTTCCACATCCGGAACCCAGTACTGCATCAGGGCCGACAACGTTGCCCTGTCTATAGCACAGATATTGGCCAGCATATTCACCCCGTGCTTGTCCCGCACATGCTTGACGGCATTCGCCCTTGGTAGGCCTCCCCGCATCCGCAATTCCATGTTTTCACCAGCATTCAGGCCGGTGCCGCTTCCGCAACAAAATGTCTTCTCCCTGATGGTATCCTCGGGCATCTCGTGGAAATGGTTACATGAGTTATTGATGATATAGCGGGGCTCTTCCAGAATTCCCATGCCACGGGATGTATTACAGGAATCATGGTAAGTTACTTTCAGATGGTCGTTCCGGCTTGGGTCAAGTTTCAGCTTGCCGTGTTTGATCAGGTCGGCCGTAAATTCGGCTATATGAACCATCTTCGTGGTCTTTGCATTCTCGAACTTTGTACCCGTTATGGGTGAAACCGGTTCTTCAAGGAAATCGGCCGGGCCATTCCATGTATCCATATACTGATGCACAACCCTCCACATGTGACCGCATTCTCCTCCGAGTATCCACTTTACTCCCAGTCTCTTGGCCTCGGCATATATCTTGTAATTCAGCCTTTTTGCCATCTCCATCGAGGTAAAGAAGCCGAAGTTTCCTCCCTCTGATGCATATGTGCTCCAGGTATAGTCGAGTCCGAGTTCGTGAAAGAGCATGAGATAGCCCATGCAGGTATATGTGCCGGGGTCACCAAAGAGGTCTCCGGAAGGTGTGACAAAAAGAATTTCCGCCCCCTTGCGGTTAAAGGTCGGCTCAATCTTGATGCCTGTTATCTCCTCTATGTCATCGAGCATAAACTCGATATTGCTTGTTATGGTATGGGGCTCAAGACCAAGGTGGTTACCCTTCCTGTAACAGTTTGCCACAGGTCCGGCAATCCAGTCTGTATTACACCCCAGGAGGTTAAAGAGCTCCCTCGCCATCATGGTGATCTCGGCAGTATCAATACCATAAGGACAGAAGACCGAGCACCTCCGGCATTCAGTGCACTGGTAGAAATAGTACCACCACTCCTTAAATACATCAAAGGTCAGCTCCCGTGCCCCTGCAAGGCTTCCAAAGAGTTTTCCGCCGGTTGAAAAATACTTTCTGTATACAGACCTCATCAGCTCTGCCCTGAGCACAGGCATATTTTTTGGGTCTCCGGAACCGATAAAGAAATGGCACTTGTCGGCACATGCCCCGCACCTTACACAGATATCCATAAAGAGGTGAAATGCACGGTTCTTTTTAAGCCTCTCCCCGAGACCATCCAGGACTGTATCCTTCCAGTCTGCAGGAAGTTTCCAGTCCTCATCCAGCGGGGACCATTCCCTTGGATTGGGAAACCCGACTTCTTCAAGATACTTCGGTCTTGTACCATAACAAAAGGTACCGGGTTTGAATTCAACGGGCACCTCCATCCAGGGTTTTTCAGGAGGATTATAGTCTATCTTTACGAGTTCTTCCGGCTTTGGTGGTTTTGTTGGTTTAGTTGGTTTCGCCATTATCTCACTCCTTTTCTACTGGAATTCCAGCATCTTTCATTTTCTCCCTGAACTGATCCTCATATTCCTCGTATGTGTGAACCTTAACCGGATAGTTCCATGGATTAACATGTCTCTTCATACGGCTGTTATTGGCCAGGTTTCTAGTAGGACTGAGGAACACACCCCCCATATGCATCAGTTTGCTGAAGGGGAAGTAGGCAAAAAGTGTACTGATAAGGAACAGGTGAATATAGAAAATAACGCCGATCCCTGCGGGAATCTTGGGATTCAGGGTGGCCAGACCCAGGGTCAACTCCTTCACATGTATAATATCAACCTTCAAAAAATACCGCATCAGTATGCCTGAAGTAGCGATACCCATGATAAGGAACAACGGCAGATAGTCGGCAGGAAGGGAAATGTAACGCACCTGCGGGATAAAGGCCCTTCTGAGAAAAAGATATGTCACGGCCAGCAACAGAACCACGCCGGTAATCATAAGATGGGGAGCCCCTATCTGCAGAAAACCGTCGAGACTGTCAATGATATTTACAAAGAACGGGACGGGATGCGTAAAGAATCTCAGGTGCCTGATGATTACGATAAGCATTGACCAGTGAAATGCTATTCCTCCCAGCCAGAGCCACTTATTCGAACCATATACCAGCTTTGCCCCGTCGTCCCTCTGTTCGCTCTTCAGGTTTCTGAAAAGCGAACGGAATAACAGCACTTCCAGCGCCATTCTCCCGATAACGCCCATCGTACCTGCGGGGCTTTCAAGTTTGCTGTACTTAATCCAGGGGAGAGATTTCTCCTGGCCACAGGTTGTGGGGATATGGAAGGGCACTGGTGAACGGCTCCACTTTATGACGCGCAAAATCACTCCGAGTATAAATGTCGCAAATGCTGCATAGGGTATGATGGTTCCGAACAGAACATACAGGCCTGCCCCCTTCACTCCTGCCAGGGCAAGCAAAACGAGCACTATAACAACGAAAAAGGAAAGCAATGCGCCCATTTAGCAACCTCCTTTCACTTTTTATGATGTAAACTTTAAAAGCTTTTGATAGTCTATGTTAATCTTCCTGAATTTCCTTTACCAGATTTGCTCTCTGTAATAACCTGAAGGTCATCTTCTTGACCTCGCTTGCCTTCAGATCGTAAACCTGCTCCCTGCATTTCATGTATACATCAAAGGAACTACGGACAAGATCGTCTATCCTGGACTCAAGTCTCAGCAGATCATCATACATTTGGTACTCACGAATCTCTCTTTGCAGCGATTCCCTGATCACATTCTTCAGAAGGAAGATAAAGCCGATTGCCTCTGAGGGGGTAAAGTCCTGGATTGCCCTGACCCTGATAATGTTATCAAGAAAGGGAGAAACCTTGCCGGAACCGGCTTCCTCAAGAAGTTCATCAAACAGTTCCTCTATTCCCTCGGATATAGTATGTCCTACAGGATTTGCAAACTGATTTTTTTGTTTTTTCAAAAAACTTGAAGTATCAGAAGGATAGGTATCCACGATTAGGTCAAACCACTTTCTCAGTATGGCTGCTCTCTTCTCTGTAAGAAGACTTTTTAATTCCATAAACTTATATAGACCGCTCCTTTGGATATCAGATCAAAATCGTCACAGATTTCTTGAATTCCATACGCATGAGAGACAAAATGTGCAAGTCCACAGTAATCTACAGCTACCTCTCCCGCCTTTTTAACATTTCCTGGCCACTTCCACCCTTGGAGCTATATCTGCCTTAAAGTATTTTGTTCAAGGATGGTACCCCGGCAGACTCTACAGGGGGCACCCATCCTTAGTTTAGACCGGGAATTATACGCAGCCGGTTGGCTTTGGCAATCCGGCATATCGACAGGCCTGCTTTGCAGGACCATCCGGGAATAACTGATAAAGATACTTTGTGTTCCCTTTCTCCGGGCCCATGTTCTTCTTGATCTCTTTTACGAGAATCTTGATCATTGGAGCGATCTGGTATTTCTGATAATAATCCCTCAGAAAATTGATTATCTCCCAGTGCTCGTCAGTCAGCTCCTGGCTATCCTGCTCAGCCATAATCTTGGCAAGTCCCGGAACCCAGTCCTCAAGATTCTGCAGATAGCCCTCTTCGTCCACTTCAATCTGTTTGCCCTCAAACTCAATAGTCGGCATCTTTAAACCTCCTTATACTGTATTTTCTGGGAAAAATCCCGTCTGCTAACGTTAACTTTTTCAAGTTCACTAAAGGCAAAGGTTATAAACATTAATACACAAGCACCAAGATGGTCAAATTAAAAAAATTTATTATCTAATCATAAGTCTTTATTGTTATAGTGACGTTGTCCTTACAGCTTTCAGTTATCCCTTTAAAGCGCCCTCTCTGAGTTTTATAAAAATAAGCTTCGCGGATGGCACCCTGTCATCCGCCTGCCCTTTTTTTGGTAAAACCCTGTGCATTCTCCAGTTATAATTCAGTATATTCTGAGTGTAATCCTCATCCGGAATCAGTCCCCAGGCCAAAGACCAGTCTTCCTTGCAGGCATATGTAAGGGCGTCAACAAATGCCTCTCCGAGATTGCGTCCGGTAGGGTCATAGGCATAGACAGCCCCACACGGACAGATTCCCCCCTGGAAAAATCCGAGGTCTGTTGTGATATCATGAGGTCTTTCAAAAAACTCATGACAAAAAGGACACCTCGGTTCGGTCAGAACGCTCTTATCTTCTCTCTCTTTCATTTTTAAATGAACCGTTGATTATATAAACTCCTTTTTAAAGAAGTCAACTTGCTATCAGGGGCTCTGCGAGTTCCCTTACTGTACGTTCTATCAGATCCCCGGCACAATAGACCGTAACCTTCGAGTTATCATGAATAAGCTCCCTGACAACTCCAGGAACCTCCACCTGCATTATTCTTTTAAGGCACTGTAACGTCAAAAGGGCCCTCCCCCTGACTTTCGGGTCTTTATCAATCAGAGCCCTCTTTAGCAGCCCTGCTGCAACATCCAATGGAACAGGTTTTCGCTCGCTAATTCGACAGAGGGCATAGAGAACACCTTCCCTGAATATCTCCTCATCAAAGAACCCGATGATTATTGGAATAAGGTCGTCGTAACTGTCAGGACAATGCCTTACTACCTCACCGAGCATCTCTATGGCAGACCACCCGATCCCGCCCGACTCCTCAGTGATAGACCACAGGAGTCTTTGAACAATAATCCTGCCCGCACCTGCGGATTTATCGGTGACCTCTTTGACGAGGGGGCCGATCGCCTCAATGGCACGCCAGGTCAGCATCGATTCCTTGTCATAGGAAAGGCTGATCAGTACACTTATGGCACGGGGATACTCTTCTGCCAGGGCAGAAAGCCCCTTTACGTCACCCTTCAAGAGCAGCGCCTTGACTCTTTTCTTAAGTTCCCTGTAGGACATATCCGGTTAAATATGAGCAAGGCTGTTGCATCATACTGAAGAGAGCCGCCTGCAGCCTTGTGCATGGTTGTGA
>BDTQ01000172.1 GCA_002898135.1 bacterium BMS3Bbin07 | reverse complement strand
ATGGACTATCACGTCGCTGTAGTCCATCAATACCCACTGGCTCAGTTTGTACCCCTCTATCCCGGAGGGTTTTATCTTTTTCAGCCGGAATTCCTCTTCAATATTATCAACTATCGCCCTCACATGCGTTGTGCTCTCGCCTGAGCATATCACAAAATAATCCGACATGATGGATAGGTCCTTCAGCTCCAGCATTAAAACATTTTTTGCCTTTTTATCCAGGGCTGCCTTGACCGCCAACCTTGCTTTCTCAATACTTTTTAAAACAATCACCGCCTTTCACTCTGCAGATTATTGTAAAGCTTATTAGAAATTATATAGGATTCCACTGATTCAGGCAACAGATATTTTATGCTCATCCCTTTTTTTAACCTCTCCCTGATATCAGAGGCGGATATTCCAAGGGAAGTACAGTTTATGGATATCACCTTCCGGCCGCTCTTCAGGCTCAGCAGTGCCTGCGTCTCCCTCGACAGGCGCATTCCCTCGTCTTTAAGAAAGGGGGATCTCAGAATCTCCTCTATACTGAAAGGTGGCCTGTTAACCACAATAAAATCACAGAGCTCAATGAGCCTTTCGGGCTTATACCAGTTTGGAATGTCCAGAAAAGCATCAACGCCAAGGATAAAGAGAGGCTCTATTGAGGGGTGTTGTTCCTTTAATTCCTCAAGTGTCCTGACAGTGTATGACTTTTCACCCCTGCGGCACTCCATATCCGAGAGAGCGAAATACGGATTATCCCTGATAGCAAGTCTGACCATCTCGAGTCTGCAGTGGACTTCAGCAAGGTCTCCGGACTTGAGCGGAGGAACGCAAGAGGGGATAAATATGACTTTACTCAGTCCGAGGGCCTCTCTCACCTCTTCAGCTGCCCTCAGGTGGCCAAAGTGGATTGGATTAAAGGTGCCTCCGAATATGGCTATCTGACCCTCGGTCAGTAAGGATCCTTTTTTTTCATTGAGATTGTTTTCCGTTCCTGTCTCCGTTATCTTTATTCCTCCTGCCTGGGGTGTGCTTTAATATTATAATTATAACATTTACAGGGTTATCGCGCTTGCATAAGAGACTGAGTTTGCCGGCCTGAAATCCTTTTCCCTCTTACACACCCCCAGCCCCCTCTTTTTAGAGGGGAGTTACAGCCTTCTTTTGCACACCAATCCCTAACCTTGTTCCGCCTTTTATCTATAAGGCCGGTATTTTCCCCTCTATCAAGAGGGGTGCAGGGGTGTGTGCCTTTTTTACGCCCGGATTTAAATCCTTGGTGAATTTAAGATTCAGACAAACAATGCCCATTTCCGGCACACCTCTTCTTCAGATATATATCAGGCGGGTTTGCCTTCAGGGTGGTGCGAGAGAGGGGAGTCGAACCCCTATGGGAAATCCCACTGGATCCTAAGTCCAGCGCGTCTGCCAGTTCCGCCACTCTCGCAATATGTTTAATTTTAAATGATTTTTCAGCAGCCGGTCAATTACGGACAGCCCAATCCCCCATTTAAGTCACTTCACCCTTTCGGGTGCTATAACCTGAGCCAAGGGATTATAACCTGAGGAGGACTCTTTTTAAAAGATTGAAGCAGCCGCTCTTTACACACCCCCTGCCCCCTCTTTTTAGAGGGGAGATTACATGCTTCCTGCTTTCCCCTCTATCAAGAGGGGATTAAGGGGTGTGTTCCTTTTAAAAACTCTGCTTCTATTTGCCGGTTTAATAATTCCGGTTTAATAAGTAAGGTTTCACCATAAAGGTGAAGTTCTGTTATTATGGTTATTATGAAACAAGTCAGAATCGGTAACCAGACTGCCTTCTCAGCCCCTACCCCGACGCTGCCTTTTGAATATGCGGTAGCAAACGGGTTTGATGCCTTTGAGTGGTTTCCCGACAGACACGAATCAGACGGGGGTTGGGATGTAAGCGACATGGGGACTGAAACACGCTGTTATATCAAGAACACGGCTGTGGCACACGACATCACTCTCTCTGTCCATGCATCATTGAAGGCCAATCCGCTGATACCTGAAGCCCATGGACTGCTGATCAATGAATTCGGGTTTGCACAGGATATCGGGGCAACACTGCTTAATCTTCATCTCTATACTGATGCGGGGCTGGATAGTTATGTGAAGGCGATTACCCCGATTGTAATGCTTTCAGCGAAGATCGGCATAAGGCTTTCCATAGAAAACACTCCTCTTACCCCTCCGGGTGATTTCAACAGGCTGTTTGGACTCTTCAGGGAGATGGGGGCTGCGAAGGTTGCACATGTGGGGATGTGCCTTGATATAGGGCATGCCAATCTGTGCAGTGCAACCCGGAACAACTACCTGGGATTCGTTGAGCAGCTCGATCCCCTGGTACCGGTTATCCATATCCATATGCATGAAAACTATGGCGACTTTGACAGCCATCTGACAATCTTTACCGGGCCTTCAAGGAAAGACCCCTCGGGCCTTCAGGGATTTGTAGAGCTGATGAAGAGACGCGGGTTCTCAGGCTCTGTAATCCTTGAACAGTGGCCGCAGCCCCGCTCTTTGCTCAATCAGGCTCGCTACAGGTTATATCAAATGTTAAAACACGGAGACCCGTAATGGATGCTTGTTGAGAGCGATATGACAGACTCTTCACTCATTCTCGTCCCGGCATCCTGCCGGGGCTCCGAGGCAGTTTTATCCTGCAATAAATGCGGATAAACCTGAAAACCGTTCAGAGTCTGTCATATCGCTCCCTTTCAACAATTGAGGTTTTTATTGCTGTATCCGGATAAAAGCTTCTATATGAATTAAGGAGAAGGATGATGAGAAAACCTGAAAAGATGATTGTTTACAATCTGTTTCCCCTGTTGTCGGGACGGTTTACTGAATGGGAAAGACACCTGGTAAGGGCCTCTGAGATGGGATTCAACTGGATATTTGTTAACCCCATTCACCTTCCCGGCTCCTCCGGCAGCCTGTATTCGATAAAGAATTACTTCAGTTTTAACCCTCTCCTGATAGATCCCCGAACTAAAAAGTCTCCACGGCAGCAGGTGGAGGGTGCCATAAGGAGTGCAGGTAAGCTGGGCATGAGGATGATGATAGACCTGGTGGTTAACCATTGTGCCTTTGATTCAGACCTGATACAGGAACACCCTGAATGGTTTCAGTGGGAGGAAGACGGGAAAGTTGCTCATCCGTTCTGTGATGAAAACGGGAAGAAGGTTGTGTGGAAGGACCTGGCAAAGTTCGACCACAGGAATACAAGTGACAGGGAGGGGCTTTTTCAGTTTTTCCTCAAGGTGGTTACTTTTTTAATCAAGCTCGGTTTTAAGGGATTCCGGTGTGATGCCGCCTATCAGGTGCCTAAAAGCTTCTGGCAGAGGCTTATTAGCGAGACAAGGGAGATATATCCGGATGTCCTCTTTTTTGCCGAAACCCTCGGATGTCCGGCAGACCAGACCAG
>BDTQ01000171.1 GCA_002898135.1 bacterium BMS3Bbin07 | reverse complement strand
GGGCCTTTATCATAAGTTGAGGGTAAACTTTCCGTGTCCTCTATAATAAAAAATTCCCTCTCTTTATGCAAGAAACTCCTTATAACCTCTTCCCCTTCCTCAGGCTCTGTAGAGCAGACGGAATACACCAGTATGCCGCAGGGAAGAAGATGCCTGCTGACAGCGGTAAGCATCTCCACCTGTTTTTCATGAAAACGTCTCAGTATCTCCGGGCTGTGTTTGTACCGGACATCCGGATTACGCCTGATAACACCAAGAGACGAACAGGGGGCATCAAGCAGAATTCCGTGAAAACCTTCCGGGGGCTTGAACTCCACTATGTCCGAGCAGATCATTTTAACTGACCCGAGGCCTTGTCTCCGAACGTTTTCCTGTAAAATCCCTAATCGTTCGGCACTGCTCTCCACAGCATAGACCCTTGCCCTGTCCCCGGTCAACTCAGCAATATGGGTCGTCTTCCCTCCCGGGGCTGCACAGGCATCGAGTATTGCCTGACCCTCCTGCGGCTGTAAAAGATAAGTTACCAGTTGAGCCGCCTCATCCTGAATAAATACATCACCCAGTAAACCCTCTATATCCCTGAAGACATAACTACCCTGTATCTTTATCCCGACAGGTGAGAAGTCAGTGCATTTGAACTCTATGCCCATTTCAGACAACCTCGCGGCCACTTTTTCCCTGTCTGTTCTGAGGGTATTTACCCGGAGGGTCAGAGGTGGTACCGTATTATTTGCCTTTGTCAGGGCCTCTGCCTCAGTGACACCAAACCGTTCAATCCATCTTCTTACAAGCCATACGGGGTGAGATGTGAGGATTGATAGCCTCTCTACGGGGTCCTCAGGCAAGGGAGGGCATGTCTTTCCGGTTATAATTTTTCTGAGTACTGCATTGACGAGCCCTGTATTTCTTCCTGCAGACTTTTCAACCTCTGTTGTCTCAAATACTACAGCCCTGTCAGGGACCCTCATAAAAAATGCCTGATAGACGCCAAGTCTCAGGTTATTCAGGGTAGCATATTTAAGTCCTGACGGGTCTTTCAGGTATGCAGTCAGACACCAGTCAATGTAAAGCCTGTTTCTGATAACACCATAAACCAGCTCCTGGATGAAGGCCATGTCCCTGCTGTCAAGTGTGGCGGCATAAGAGTCGAGCACTTCCCGGGGTCTCTTGTCCTTCCGCCATATTTCATTTAAAGCACGAAGTGCCAGCAACCGTGGATTATTCTTTTTCATGGGAAGGGTTATCTGTTGTACTCGGTCATTGCCCTGCTTACACCTTTCTCAATGATAGACAGGACTGCATCAGATGCCGACTCAACAGCCTCATTAAGAATCTCTCTCTCCTGAGGAGTGAATTTTTTAAGGACATAGACTTCAGCAGGAATCTCCGGCGACCTGCCGATCCCTATCTTTACACGAATGAATTCATTTGTGCCTATGGATTCGATAATGGACTGAATGCCCCTGTGTCCTCCGGAAGAGCCTCTCTCCCTGATCTTGATCCTTCCCACCGGCAGGGCAAGGTCGTCATGAACAACAATGAGCCTTTCGGGAGGACAATTCCTCATCCTTAAAACCTCCCTGACCGCTGCACCGCTCAGGTTCATATAAGTGAGGGGCTTTATAAGGACAAGCCTGTTATCCTTATAAAGCCCCTCACCTTTCAGATATTTCTCTTTTTCTGTAAAGACTACGGATAGCCTCTCCGACAGGGAATCAATTACCATGAACCCTATGTTATGACGCGTTGCGCTGTATTTTCTGCCGGGATTGCCCAAGCCGACTATCACCCACAACTATATCAACCCTCTTCCGCCTCTTCCTTCTTCCCCTTCTTTATAACCTCCGGCTCGGCAGCCTCTGCCTCTTCAGCAGGAACTGCTTCAACCTCCATGGTTGGAGCTATAACCGTAGCTATAACTTCTTCAGGATTATCAAAGACCTTGATGCCCTCCTGAAGGGAGAGGTCACTGACGTGTAAAGAGTGACCGACTTTCAGCCCGCTGACATCAATCTCAAGATGCGAGGGGATGATATCAGGTAAACACTCGATCTCCAGTTCAGAATGGGCCTGCTGCAGGATTCCCCCTTCTTTCTTGACTCCTACCGGTTCACCGGTCAGTACTATGGAGACTGTTACCCTCACCCTTTCCTTAAGTGAAACCTCGTAAAAATCAGTATGCAGGAGCTCCCCCTTAACAGGGTCAACCTGATAATCCTTCAACAGGGCCAGCCTTAAGTTACCATCGGAAAACCGGAGATTAACCATCACCTGTTCGCCCATTGTGGAATTCAGAAAATTAACAATATCCTGCTTCTTCAGTTTTATAGGCGTTGCCTTCCCTGCCCTGTAAATCACGGCAGGCATATATCCCTGACGTCTCAAGGACCTGGCAATTCCCTTTCCTGCCTCGGTCCTGTGTTCTGCATTCAAAGTAATCCTTTCCATTTATTCCTCCTTCAAAATTAGGACGCAGATTTTTACATCTTTGTTAATCTGCGTCAAAAAACAGTATTTTCAATCAGTATAAATTACAGTCATTTGTCATTTCCGCAATCCCGAACACATTCGGGAGTTGAGAATCCTTCTTAAAAAACGATTCCAGACAAGCTGGAATGACAGAAAAACGGCAACTGTTCGACTTTACACACAAACTCCAACTACACAAATAAGGAACTGATTGATGTCTCCTCATGTATTCTCTTTATTGATTCAGAAAAAATACGGGCGATACTTAAACTTACTATTTTACTACATTTTTCCTTTTTGCTGTCAAGGGGTATGGTATTTGTAACTATAACCTCTTCAAGGGAAGAGGCGTTTATCCTGTCTATGGCCGGACCTGAGAGTACAGCATGAGTGCATGCAGCAGAAATCCTCTTTGCCCCTCTCTCCTTCAGGGCCTCCACTGCCTGTACTGTAGTTCCGGCAGTATCAATTATATCATCGAGTATCATTGCATCCTTGTTCCTGACATCACCAATAACATTCATTACCTGAGAGACATTTGCACGCTCTCTCCGTTTGTCAATTATGGCAAGGGAGCATCCGAGTCTTTTTGCAAAGGCCCTTGCCCTCTCAACACCACCGGCATCCGGGGATACAATGACAAGGTCACCATTGGGATAGTGTTCTCTTATGTGATCAAGAAGAACCGGGGTGGCGTAGAGATGATCGACCGGGATATCGAAAAAACCCTGTATCTGCCCGGCGTGCAGGTCCATGGCAAGGACCCTGTGAGTCCCGGCAGTCTCAATAAGGTCTGCCACAAGTTTTGAGGAGATCGGGACCCTCGGCTGCACCTTCCTGTCCTGTCTGGCATATCCATAGTAAGGGATAACAGCGGTAATTCTCCTTGCAGATGCCCTCTTGAGTGCATCAATGATCAATAATAACTCCATTATATTATGATTAACAGGGGTACATGTGGGCTGGATAACAAAAGTATCAGCCCCCCTGACGTTCTCATCAATATGGACCATTATCTCTCCATCGATAAAAGTTGTAACAGTGGCATCCGTAAGGGGTTCACCGAGAAAATTCGAGATCTCCTCAGCAAGTGTCCTATTGGCATTACCTGTGAGTATCTTGATTCCTTCAGGCATCAGACAACTCCTTTCACTGAATTAATAGAAAATAATCGACCTTGGGCATCTATTTTAACTCTAAAGACGAGTTTCTTTCAACTCAATAACTCAAAATACCGGCAATTACTGTTTCAGGCTCGATATAATTCTTGTTTTTTAAATCAAAATTAGAGTAATTTATAAATAACCGTTAGAGATTCAGAGGAGCAGGGAAATGACGAAAATAGAGATTTATGATACAACATTGAGGGATGGCTCTCAGGCTGAGGATGTAAATTTCTCTGTAGAGGACAAGCTCAGGATTACAGAGAAACTTGATGAGTTCGGCGTCCATTACATAGAAGGCGGCTTTCCAGGGGCCAACCCAAAGGATGCCCGCTATTTCAGAAAGGCAAGGAAGCTGCACCTGCAGAATGCCGCTGTTGTGGCCTTTGGCAGCACCCACAGGGCGGGAATCAAGGTGGAAAATGACGGCAACGTAAAATCCATCCTTGCAGCAGAGACCGGGACTGCCACTATCTTCGGCAAGTCCTGGGATTTTCATGTAAAACATGCCCTGCGGATAAGCCTCAAGGAAAACCTTGACATCATATATAACACAATCCGCTATCTCAGAGAGAGGCTGGACAAGGTCTTCTTTGATGCCGAACACTTCTACGACGGTTACAAGGACAACCCGGATTATGCCGTAAAGTCACTGCTTGCAGCCAGGGAGGCAGGCGCAGACTGTCTCGTACTGTGCGACACAAACGGCGGCACCCTCCCCGGAGAAGTCAAAAAAATAACATCCGAAATAAAGAAGATATTAAAAACCCCGATAGGCATACATGCCCATAATGACTCCGAGTGTGGGGTGGCAAACTCCGTGATAGCAGTCCAGTCAGGGGCCCGGCATGTACAGGGCACAATAAACGGCCTTGGAGAGAGATGCGGAAATGCCAACCTCTGCTCCATAATCCCGAACCTCCAGATCAAGCTTGGTTACGGCTGTATCACTGACAGGCAGCTCAACAGGCTCATGGAGACATCACGGTTTGTAACCGAGATTGCAAACCTGAGACACTTCAAACGGCAACCATATGTGGGGGAAAGCGCATTTGCCCATAAAGGCGGAATCCACGTCTCAGCCATTGCAAAAAGGCCTGAGACCTATGAACACATAAGGCCTGAGCTTGTTGGAAACACACGCAGAATTCTCATCTCCGACCTTGCGGGCAGAAGCAATGTCCTGAGGAAGGCTGAGGAATTCGGTCTCCACATAGACAAAGACTCGCCCCAGCTCATGGAGATACTGGCCACAATCAAGGACCTTGAGAACAGGGGTTTTCAGTTTGAGGCAGCAGAGGCATCATTTGAACTGCTTATGAAGAAGACCCTGGGGCTCCACAGGAGATTCTTTGACCTGATAGGGTTCAGGGTAATTGTAGAGAAGAGGAAGGAAGGAGAGGAGCCCCTGAGTGAAGCCACCATAATGGTGAAAGTTGGCGGTCATATTGAACACACAGCTGCCACAGGTGACGGCCCTGTAAATGCCCTGGACAATGCCCTGAGAAAAGCGATTGAAAACTTCTATCCTCAATTGAAGACCGTCAAACTCATTGACTATAAGGTAAGAGTGCTGGCTGCCGGCAGAGGAACGTCGGCAAAGGTGAGGGTCCTGATTGAAACAGGTGATGCAGTGGGCCGATGGAACACTGTAGGTGTTAGCGAGAATATAATCGAGGCCTCCTGGCAGGCACTTGTTGACAGCATTGAATACAAACTTCTGAAGGAAGAAAAGTAAGATACTTACTGCACGAAAATGGCAGAGACCGGCTACAGCATAAAACTGCCCCTCTTTGAGGGCCCCCTGGACCTCCTCCTGCATCTTATCAGGGAAAACAAGATAGATATCTACGATATACCTATATCTGAAATCACACGTCAGTATATTGAATACCTTGACCTGATGAAGGAACTGAACCTCGAAATTGCCGGGGAGTTTATTGTAATGGCAGCCACTCTTATACAGATAAAGACCAGGATGCTACTACCGGTTGATGAGGATGTGCCGCCTGAGGACCGGGAAGACCCGAGGATAGAGCTTGTTGAGAGGCTTATAGAGTATCAGGCCTTCAGGAATATGGCCTTTGACCTTAAGGACAGGCAGGAAAGATGGTCTGATTATTTCTGGAGGGAACCCTCTCTGCCTGAAACTGAAGAGACAGAAAGTCAGCCATATCTATTTGATGTAAATATCTTTGATCTGATAGCTGCATTGAAAAAGCTTCTTGAGACAGCGCCTCCCGAGATTGTGGCTATCACGAGAGAGACCCTTACAGTAAAGGACAGAATGAACCTTATTACTGAAAAACTGGAAGGAGAGAAGACCCTGAGGTTTGAGGACATATTTGAAGACAACCATACACCCGCCCAGTTCATAGTCACCTTCCTTGCACTCCTGGAACTGCTGAGACTGGGTGTTGTAAGTGTCTATCAGGAAAATCTCTTTGAGCAGATATGGATATTGAGGCGTGAAACGAGTGATGGAGTGATGGAGTGATGGATAAAGTTTCAGCCTCCGAAATCAGACAGGACGTGTTAGGGCAGATAGAAGGGCTGAGCCTTACCTGATGCCATCCCTGTATATTGTAGCAGCCATTCTGATCTGGAGCTCCCTTGGCTTGATAGTGAGGTTAGCAGGAGTGGAAGTCCATATCCTCATCTTCTACTCCACCTGTTTCTCCCTTGTTTTTCAGAGCCTTATGTTTACAGGCAGACATTACAGAAAGGCATTCCCTCCTTTAAGTAAGATACCCTACATATTCCTGCTGAGCGTCTGCCTCCTGCTGAACACCTTTACATTCCTGTTTGCCTACTCAAAAACTTCGATAGCAAACGCTGTATTAACCCATTACATTGCCCCTGTAATAGTCGCATTTCTTGCAGTCCTGTTTCTTGGTGAACGGATAACCAGGAAGGTTATTATCTCCATAATCCTTGCCTCGACAGGCCTCTGGATAATGCTTGGTGGTGCCACCATAATGGAATGCTTCAAAAATGTCTTTTCACACGGCCTCCACCTCACCCCCGACCTTACAGGAATAATTTCCGGGCTTGTATCAGGAGTTGCCTATGCCGTACTCGTCATACTCGTCAGGGTCTTTACCCGGAAGTTCAACCCCTATGTCCTCGTATTTATACAGAATTTCTTCATGGCCCTGATATTGCTGCCGTTTGTAAGCTCATTCCCGGCAGAGAAGATGTGGATATTTGCACTTATGGGTATATTGCATTCAACTGTGGCTCCTTTTCTCTATTACAAGGGAATGAGCTCGGTACAGGCAAACAGGGCGGCAGTGCTTGGTTATCTTGAACCGGTTGGTGCTATAATTTTCAGTATGATCTTTTTATCTGAATTCCCCCCCCTGAATGCATACATAGGCGGAGGGCTTATACTTCTGTCAGGATATTTAACTGTCAAGGAGGGTTAGCAACATGAGACCTGACTTTAAAAGACCTGCAATTGCAGGTGCTGCCTCAGACAGCGACTTAAAATATATATCTGAAGATATCCTGAAGGCTCTGGACCTCATTGAGCTCAGGGTTGACCACTTCTCCAACCTCACAGATGGACACATCGTGGATGTTTTTAAAGAGGCCAAATCTCTGGGAAAACCCCTGATAGCAACGATCAGGTCCACAAAAGAAGGCGGACAGAGAGATATTCCCGACAGCAAAAGGATAAGGCTCTTTAATCTGACAAGGAATTATGCTGACTTCATCGACATTGAGGCGAGGTCGGAAATATTTGATAAAGTAAGGAATCTTGCAAGGGATGCCGGGATTACGCTGATAGCATCATACCATAATTTTGAAAGCACCCCTTCTTATGACGAGCTCTCCGGTTTTATAGCAGAATACAGGGAGAGGGGCGCAAATATTGTAAAAATCGCAACAACAGCAAACAGTAAGGACGACCTGAGGACAATGACCCGTATTACACTTGATCACCATCAGGAGGGTGCCGTCACTATCTGCATGGGGGTGAAGGGCTTGATTTCAAGGCTGTTTTTCCCATCCGTGGGCTCACTCTTCACCTTTGCTTCCATCGGTGATTCAAAGGCCCCCGGCCAGATACCGGTACTTGAGCTGAGGAAATACATGGAGGCGCTTATCGAAAGATAGCCGTAAATAACCGATAGAGAGACGGCAATAGACACGGATACAGAGTTTTCTCTCATTCTCGACAGACATCATGTCTATCTCCGAGGAAATTATCACGACTCACCATCCGGGTGAGACAAAAGTGATAATTAAATCCGTTCAAACTCTGTATCCGTGTCTATTGCCAAATGGTTGCCTGGTTTTCTATCGTTAACCTTGGTAGAGATAGCATTTATTCCGGAAAGCTGGTATAATTTATTAATAGATGGAGAGAGAAAACATTTCAGATACGGAGGTCCCGGGATGAGTGTTACCATTGTGGGTGGTGGAATCTCGGGGCTTTCATTAGCTTATTTTCTCTTGGAAAAAGACCCGGGCCTTGAAATACGGGTACTTGAAGCTGAGAACAGACCAGGCGGCAAGATCTGCTCAGACAGCTCTGACGGTTTCCTCTGTGAACGCGGCGTAAACGGCTTTCTCGATAACAAACCCTATACCCTTGAGCTTGCAAGAAAACTCTCACTCAACCCCCTGAGGAGTAATGACGCTGCCAAAAAAAGATTTATTTATTCAAGGGGTAGGCTTTATCCTCTTCCGGAATCACCTCAGGCATTTTTATTCTCAGGCCTGCTGAGCCCATGCGGGAGGGGAAGGATTTTCTATGAGATACTGAGCCCGAAAGGTAAAGAAGAAGACGAAACCCTCGCCTCCTTTGCCAAAAGACGTCTCGGTAAAGAGGCTTATGAAAAACTGATTGACCCCATGGCATCAGGCATATATGCAGGTGACCCTGAAAAGATGAGCCTCAAGAGCTGTTTTCCAAGAATACACGAACTCGAAAGAAAATATGGAAGTCTTATAAAGGCACTCCTTAAACTGCAGAAGGAGGCAAAAAAGAGTGGCAAAAGCGTTGGGCCTGGACCCGGTGGAAGGCTTACATCCTTTTATAATGGAATGGAGACCATTGTCAGGTCTCTAAAGGAATTTCTTGGGCAGAGACTCCTGGTATCCAAAGGGGTTAAAGCTGTTGATAAAAGAGAAGACCGTTATAGCCTTTATCTTGAGGACGGCAGTGTGATGGAATCCGATACGGTCATCCTTGCCTGTCCTGCATATGCGGCCTCAGAGATATTAAGAGACCTCGCCCCTGCCCTGGCAGCTCACCTGTCTGAAATCCCCTACCCTGCCGTCTCAGTCGCGTGTCTGGGGTTCAGGCAGGAAGATATACGTCATAACATCAACGGGTTTGGCTTTCTTGTGCCTGCATCTGAAAAAAGGAAGATCCTCGGCACACTCTGGGACTCAAGCATATTCCCCAACAGGGCGCCTGAGGGTTACGTCCTCCTGAGAACCATGATCGGTGGTGCAAGGGCCCCTGAACTCGCCATGGAGGATGAAGAAAGAGTAACGGGTATTGTGCTTGATGAATTAAAGGATATCATGGGAATTGATGTCTTACCGGATTTCGCAAGGATCTACAGACATGAAAAGGCCATCCCCCAATATAATGTTGGTCATGCAGCACGTCTTCAGGAGATTGACAATGCCGTCTCCGCATACCGTGGTCTCTACCTGACCGGTAATGCATACAGAGGCATCGGGATTAATGACTGCATAGAGAATTCCCATAAGCTTGCCGGGGAAATATACTCAAAAACTTGACACCCATCCCGTATGGATGGAGAAGGAGGAGGAGCTTATGAACAACCAGGAAGTCCTTGAGATTCTGAGGAAGGAGAGCAACGAATTCCGTCATCTCGAAGAAGAACACAGGACACTGGATGCAAAGCTTTCAGCATTGGAGGGCAAAAACTTTCTGACAGCTGAAGATGAGTTGGAGATCAAGGCTATGAAGAAACAGAAACTTATCAGGAAGGACAGGATGGCAGAAATGATAAGGGAGTTCAAAAAACCTGAAACAATAAACCGGGGAGGTTAAAGAGATTGAGAAGCAAGACTATCAAGGAGGGGATCGAGCGCGTTCCTCACAGGGCACTT
>BDTQ01000170.1 GCA_002898135.1 bacterium BMS3Bbin07 | reverse complement strand
TTATCAAAATTAATACCTGTAGTAGTCAGTCTTGAACGGTCATTCCTTGGGAATACCGAGATACTCAGACTGGGCATCGGTAAGCGTGGTCAGCTTTACACCCAACTTCTTCAGGTGCAACTGTGCAAGCTTTTCATCCAGATGTTTGAGGAGCACATATACCTTGTTTTTATAATTGTCAGCTTATTCCAGAGTTCCATCTGAGCCATAACCTGGTTTGTAAAACCGTTTGACATAACAAAAGAAGGATGACCCGTGGCACATCCCAGGTTTACAAGACGCCCTTCGGCAAGTATTGTTACGGCCTTACCCTCAGGCCAGATCATCTGGTCAACCTGCGGCTTTATATTTACCCTCTTAAGGTATAATTTAGGGGGTTACACACTATGCAAAACTATTGACAGATAAGGGAATTGTTGATTTGGTCAACAGCCCGTATAGACCTTTCCTCTCCGGTGCACTTCAAGCTTGCCCATCTGTTCTCTGAGTTTGGCATGCGTGAGGCTGAGGTGAGACAGTGTACTGCTAAATCATCAAGATAGATGGCGGAATTCTTAAAGGGGTAACTCATTGATGCTGAATATGCCAAGAAGCATAGATATGACAATGAAGCCGATAACGAGCCCCATAAAGAGGATTAGAGCAGGTTCGATAAAACTTATGAGCCTCTTTATTAGGCTGCGGCTTTCTCCCTCAAACCTTTCTGCAATGTTCAGAAAAGTATCTTCGAGCCTCCCTGCCTCCTCGCCCACAGCAACCATCTGCAATACCACCTCGGGAAAGACCCTGCACTCTCTCAAGGGTTGAGTGACTCCTCTGCCCTTTTTCACTCCTTCTTCAAGGGTCCGGAGTTTCTCTGATATCACCGCGTTCCCTACAACCTCTCTTGCTATTCTGATGGCAGTGAGGATAGGCACACCGCTTTTTAGTAAGGTGCCGAGGGTTCTCGAAAAGCTTGAGATAAATATCTTCGCCTGAAGCCTGCTGATAAGAGGCGTTTTAAGTAACAACCTGTCAAAGAATAACCTTCCGTCCTCTGTCCTTGCATATTTCTTCAGGAGGAATATGCCACCAACAATAATGCCGGCTGCTATCCACCAGTAACTGCTAACTGCGCTGCTAACATTCAGGAGTATCAATGTTGACGATGGAAGGACCTGTCCCATATCTTCAAAAATAATGACAAACTTAGGGATCACATAAAGCATAATCACCACGATCGACAGCGCCCCTACAAGAGTCAATAATACAGGGTAGATAAGGGCCGAAAGTATCTCTTCTTTAAAGGCTGCGGTGGTTTCAAGAAATGAGGCTACCCGTCTCAGCACCGGTTCAAGTATGCCGCCTGCCTCACCTGCCCTGACCATATTGATATATAGCTTCGGAAAAACCTTGTGTCGTGCAAGGGCTTGAGAAAGGGAGTTTCCCCGCTGAATATCCCTGTAAACATTATTCAGTATGTCTCTAAAAGCCACCTTTTCTGAATGATTTGCTAATACCAGAATGGCCCTGTCAAGTGAAAGTCCTGCTTCAAGGAGGCTTGCCAATTCCTGAGTGAAGACAAGAAGGTCCTTGGTCTTTATATGCTGGAAGAGATTGAACTGTTTAGCTTGATGTGGTGCTATGGAAAGGGGAATAAATCCCTCTTTTCTCAATCTTTCCTTGAGTGTCTGGATGTTCGGGGACTCCTGTTTTGCCTTAAGCTTTTTGCCCCTGCGATCAACTACCTCGTAAATAAAAACAGGCATAGAATTATGTTAACCCGAATGATACAGCTTAAAATTTTTATGGCTCATCAGAGTTCTCTTTATCTTCACTATGCTCATTTTTTTCCTTTCCGGCCTTTCTTAACCTCTCCTTGATGGTTTTAATCCTGTCCTGGAAATCTTTCAGGATATTGTCGATATCTTCTTCAGACTGCAGCACATGGGGGGTTACCATCAGCAGCAGTTCTGTTTTAACTGTCTCTTCGTTGGTGGTGCTGAAGACACCACCAATAATAGGGATATCACTCAAAATTGGTATGCCGGATCTGGAACGGATCTTTTTGCTGGATATAAGCCCACCAATAAGCAAAGAGTGTCCATCCTGCACCACGCCTGTAGTCTGAGCCCTTCTTGTTATGAATCCCTGGAACTCCTGGTCTGCAACCTTGAAGGTCTGTCCCGGACTGCTGAATTCCTGCTTGATCTTGAGAGTCACTTTACCCTTCTCGCTTATGTGTGGTGTAACTGTAAGTATTATACCTGCAGTTCTGTACTGGATCTGGCCTGTTGAAACAAGTGTGGTTGCACCTATTCCAGTGGCCGGCTGCTGTGTTAACCCGGTTGCAACAGGAATATCATCACCTATCTCTATCTTGGCCTCTTTATTGTCAAGGGCAAGTATATGGGGACTGGCAAGAACATCGAGAGAGCCTGTGGAGGCAAGGAAATTAAGGATTGAACTGACTTGCATAGCGTTAAGGACACCTGAAGCAATAGTGGAAAAACCACTCATCTGCCGGGGTAACAGCCTTGTTACATCACTCCCCTCCGTCTGTGTTGTTCCGAAAAATCCTCCCTGTCCTATATTTACATTCTGCAAGGTAACAGCGGGATTGCCAAACCTCTTGAGTAACCACTCCACCCCATACCTTATCTTGTCCGTAAGGGTAACCTCAACAATCAGAACCTCAATCAGCGCCTGCTTTGATGGGATATCCAACTTCTTTAAGGTCTCAAGTATGGCAAGATAATCCCCTGGACTGGATTTTACAATTAGTGCATTAATATCCTCGTAGGCAGTTATGGTAATATCTCCCTGAATATTACTTGGTAATCCACCCACTACCGTTGGAGCTGATGGCTGCTTGTTTCTTTTCGCTGCCGGGTTTGTTCTCCGTGCAATAGTTGTCTTTGCGGTCCTTCTTGTTTCTTTCCGGTAGATCGTCTTAAGTATCTCAGATAGTTTTTTGGCTTCTCCGTTTTCAACATAATAAACAAAGGTTCTTATATCCTCTCTGTCCGAGAGCGGGATATCAATGGCCTCAAGCACCTTCATGAACTTTATGAGTGACCGGGGCTTGGCCGTTACTATAAGGAGGTTTGTTGGTTCATATACTACAAGGTCTGTCCCCTTTGGCATGAGACCCCTGAGGACGCGTGCTGCATCAGAGGTCTTTACATATTCAAGGGGCACGATCTGGGTAATAAAAGAGGCATCAAGCACCATTGAGACCTCCTTACCTTTCTGAACCTGTAGGGGTTGCTGTTTTGCAGCATCAATGGGGATAATTCTGTAGAGTGGACCATCCTTTACAGCGGTCAGTCCATTTAGCTCAAGGATGGTCTGAAATATCTGGAACAGGTCTTTCAGTAGGAACTTCTTGTATGACTGGATGGTTACCTTACCTTTTACACTTGGGGTAAGGACATAGTTTATCCCCAAGAGTTCGCCGATAGTGGATATAACAGTCTCTATATCAGCGCCGTCAAAATTCAGTATAATATACTTTCCTTCTGCCTCCTGCTGAATGCGGACAGGTTCAGCAGGCCTCTGTAAAATCCGCTGAACCTTATCACTTGGCTCCCGTGTCTTTTCTTTGACTTCAGGTAAGAGGACTTTCTTTTCAGCTATTTTTATCTTACGCATTAGAGTCTCTGTGGGTCTAATTTCCTCCTTGGGAGCACATGAATACAGAAGAAGCACGCAAGTAATTAGAAAAAATAATGAATACCTCATCTTCTTCTTGCCTTTTTTTTATTCAGAGACTCTACCCTCTTTAGAGTCAGAGTTATTGTTTCGGCATTCCACTTAAGCATAACACTCTGATTACTTATGTTCATCACCTCGATATCCCCGATCTTATCACCTGAACGTACACCGATAGCCTTCTGTCCATCCTTTTCAATATAGGCTATGTACACATTATACTGGTTGAGAATAACACCCTTCAATATTAGTTCAGGCTGTTTGAGCGGAGCCTGTACAATCTCAACCTCGGTTACAGGCCCGGGATCATCTTTATAAGACCTTGCAGGGCTGAAAATATTATGGCTCAGGATATCCTCTATCCAGCCTTTTTCAGGCATGAGCGGTTTCTTTTTTTTCATATTTGAAGGTTCATTTTTTTCATTAGGTGTCCTTACCGGTTCATATTGTATTACATTTTGATAGAAATTTATAAAAGAAAGCATTACTATTACAGATAGAAGGGTTATCATGACCCATTTTATGATCATGATTTTACCTCATCTTTTCCAGGAAATCGCATATTTTCTGAAGGACCCTCCATCTCGCTGTAACCTGAAAACCCTATCTTAAACCTAAGTCGGCCAGGTCTTTTTCTGTTCATCATGCGTATGCTCAAGTTATCAATACTTATGAGATATGGGCTCTGTTCTATAAGTCTCAGGAATTCACTTATATTTTTCATGTCACCGGTTGCGGTTATCTGCACAGGCAGGCCTATCAGGTATCTATGCTTTATTATATTCATGGTTTTTGTGGAAATTACTTTGATGGAAGATTCATCTGCATAGCTCCTGAGAACCTCCTGAAACCTGACCATACCAAGGGAGTTATTGTCTGCCGCTATCAGTTCTTTCTCCTTCTCCAGAAAATTCTTAGCCAGCTTTCTCAGTTCTTCTTCAACATCCTTACCTTTGTGGATTAACTCTTTGTAACTCTTTAATGTGCGTGTTTTAACGGAGAGTTTTTCTCTTATGAGCTGTCTTTTTTCTTGCATCGGCAGCAAGTAGGAGAAGTACAAAAGAAAGAGGGTTGAAATAGTCAGTATGACGGACAACCTTCTCCTCATTGTTCGAGCACCATTTTTAGTTTAAATATTTCTTTTCCTTTTTTTGAAACAATTGGGGATGTGAACCTTACATCTTTAAATAATTCCGATGATTCAAGGGGCTCTACGATGCCTGTGGCTCGTTCTGAAAAACCCGATATCTCTATTTTTGTGTCACCATAATTAAACTTTGTGACCCAGGAGTTCTCCGGAAGCCTCAGGCTCAACTCTCTCAAGGCATGGATGGGAAGAACCCTGCGTGATTCAATAGACTGAATATCTGAGAGTCGAGCCCTGAGGTCCTTGAGACGTTTATTGGCTGTGATGACATCTGAAGCACTGGTCTCTATCGCCTTTATCTCACTATCCAACTTTCTGAGCTTAAAGTAGTCAAGATAGTAGGGAATCATTAGTGAGGATATGTAAAGCAGTACAGACAGCAATGCTAAGACGACGATTATATGAGTGTAAAAGGCCTGCTCTGTCCTTTCAGTCCCGACAGGAATAAAGACTATATCCAGTCTACCCTTTGATAGTGAACGTAAAAGGATATGCTCTTCTGTCATTGAAATAGACTCTGCCTCTAATTGTCCTGACAGGGTGCTGTCCTTGCCGGCATAATATATGCGAAGGCCCTCCTGTTCAGTCAATCTTTCAATCTCTTTAAGCAGGAGATCTTTATTCCTGAAATGTCTGAATATGAAGGGCTGGTAATTTTTGAATGCCGCAAGGTTATGGTATCCGTTCTCCTCCTGTATAAATACAAAGTCACCCTCCGGAAACTTGCTGCTCTCTAATAGTTCATTAACTGTTTCAATAAAATTGATCCGTACACCTTCAAGGTGAATCCCGACCTCTTTAAAGATCGACTGATAAAAATCAATTTCCTGTTTTATTATACTTATGGATATGATACGGGTGGAGTTTTTGTGATACCTGAGGATATCAAAGGTATGGAGATAGTCATCAACGGGCAGAGGAAGCCTCTTTTCGAGTTCAAAGGGTATGGCTCTTGCTATATCCGGCCGTTTTCTTGTTGGAAGTTCAAGGAATTCTGTGGATATGTGTCTGAAGGGTATGAGGAGGATTGCCCTCTTAATATTAAACTCTTTACCCACCCGTCTAAGGTCCTGAAGGAGATGGACCCGCAGTGACTCTCTATCCGTCTCTTTAACCTCATCTTCAATCTTTAATATATTCTTTGAGATCCCGCCCTTAAATACACCTACCTGATATAAACCATCTTTAACCCTGAGAACGATTATAGCTGACACCACCCCTCCAATAAATGGTTTCTATGTTGTATGTAGAGTCCGCGTATGAAGTCGAACAATTGTCGTTTTTCCGTCATTCCGGCACAGTGTCATTCCGGCTTGTCCGGAATCGTTGCTTAAGAAGGATTCCCGACGCGCTTCACTTGCGGGAATGACAAATAACTGCAATTTATACACAGACGCTATTTAAATTTGATCCTTCTATCTTTTCTGTGGAAAAATAACAAACCAGAGACACAGAGTTTATAATTATTCTTTTCAATAAATAACCTGCTGCGGCTTAACTACTTGACAGGATTAACAGGTTTCTTTATTTTTTATTTTTGTCAGTACTCGGCCACTTAGGCACAAAGAGACCAATTTTAAAGAAATTACAAAAATGTTTAACTGGAACAGGTTTGCAAGATTTTTATTTCTATCTTTATCCTGTATATCCTGTTTGATTTTTAGTTTTTGTTCTCTGTGTCTCCGTGGTTTACCTTGCATTATTTATCCTACCACACAATTCCCTGAAGAGCATTAAACTCATAACTCCAACTGTGTAACCCTCAAAACCTCGTCAATAGTCGTTACTCCCTCTCTTACCTTCTCTATACCATTATCCCTCAGCGTTCTCATCCCAAGCCCAATAGCCTTGTCCCTCAGTTCCCTGACCGTTGTCTTTTCCATGATAAGTTCCCTTATATCATCGTTAACCTCAAGGAGTTCAAAGATGGCAATCCTTCCCCTGTAGCCGGTGCCGGAACAATGCTCACACCCCTGGCCTTTCCAGAGTGTATCTGCCTGAAGTTGAAACTCTCTCACCATATCCTCGATAACATGATATTGTGTCTTACATTCGGGACATATCCTTCTGACGAGCCTCTGGGCCATAACACCTATAAGGGTGGAGGAGACAAGGTAATTCTCAACCCCCATATCTATCAACCTTGTGATAGTGGCTGACGCATTGTTTGTATGGAGTGTACTAAAGATCAGGTGACCTGTAAGTGCTGAGTGGATGGCAATCCCTGCAGTTTCAAGGTCCCTTATCTCACCAACCATTATAACATCAGGGTCCTGTCTGACAATATGCCTGAGACCGTTGGCAAAGGTTAGGCCAATCTTTGGCTTTACGTTTATCTGATTGATTTCTCTCATTATATACTCAACAGGCTCCTCGATGGTGATGATTTTCTTATCCGGTGAGTTGATCCTGTCAAGGGATGCATAGAGTGTTGTGCTCTTACCACTTCCTGTGGGGCCGGTAATTAAAATCATACCAAAGGGTGTATGTATGAGTTCGTTATATCTCTGGAGTAAATGACTATCAAACCCAAGCTGTTCAAGTCCTATAAAGGAAGAATCCCTGTCCAGTATCCTCATAACAAGGCTCTCGCCGTGTACAGTGGGGATGGTGGAGACCCTGATATCCACTTCCTTGGCCCCGAAGTTTCCCTTTATCCTTCCGTCCTGGGGTAGACGCCTTTCAGCTATATTCATGGAGGCAAGGAGTTTTATCCTTGATGCTATCGCTGGTCTCATCCCGAGTGGGAGGAGTTCTTTTTTATAAAGAATACCGTCTATCCTGTATCTTACCCTTAGAGAGTCTTCCCCGGGTTCAATATGAATATCGCTTGCCCTGTCCTTTACTGCGTTGTCAATTATAAGATTCACAAGCTGAATGATGCCTTTCTCCTGGGCCAGACCCTTGAGGTGGTCTACCTCCTCTGAGACCTCAAGCACCTGGACATCCTCCTCGACGTCCTCTATTACACGTTTCATAACTGCCTCACGGGAGGCAAAGAGTATTTCCAGATGCCCTATAATGGATGTTCTCTTTACCAGTACAGGTTTTATCTCATAACCAAAGGTGGCCTCAAGGGCATCAATGGCATCTGTCTTTGTGGGATCACCCATTGCAACAAGGAGTGTGCTATCCGTGACCTTAAGAGGGAGGATGACATTTTCTCTGAGGAACTCATGGGAGAGTCGTTCAAAGGGGAGTTCAGTTGGGAAGTCCTCTCTATCTACAACAGGTATATTGAACTGGAGGGCAAGGGCCTCAAGAAGTTCCTCTTCCTTGATGGCTGTCTCCTCTATTATTTCGCCGAGTCTCCTTTTAGACCCTTCTTTTTCCTGCACACCAAGTGCCCTGTGAAGGTCTTCCTCACAGATATAACCAAGATCTAATAGTATCTCTCCTATTCTCTTGCCCAAGTCTCCCTCAGTCCTTGTCTTTTTGTATTATCTGCGAAAATCTGCGTCCTATAGCTTTTGTACTTAGTATTTTCAGTACATGCTCATTATGGAATACGTAGGAAATCATCCCCTCCCCAGTGAGACCCGGACATGACAAAGTCAGAGGACCGGGTAGACTAAAATGCAGGGATATTATCTCATAAAGCTTTTAAGAATTCAAGTGCATGTTGTGTTAAAGGTGGAGGTTCCAGAAAACTGACGGTGACAAAGCACAGACAAACGAGATTTCCCCCCGTTGACAGTATAGCATTAATGCAATTAATTGCGAAGTGGACTATTGAGTATTATGTTACACCAGGTGGCAAATATTCTGTAAAAGAGTTTATAGAGTCTCTTTCTCCTGAAGTAAGGCTATATAGGGTCTGTGTATAAAGTCGAACAGTTGTCGTTATTCTGTCATTCCGGCTTGTCCGGAATCGTTCTTTAAGTAAGGATTCCCGACTCCCGAATGCGTTCGGGATTACGGGAATGACAATTGACTGTATTTTATACACAGACTCTAAGATCTTCTTAAGGAATACGGTTCACTGTTTAGAGAACCGCACGTAAAGGCTATTACAGGAAGAAGAAAGTTTTCCGAGATAAGGATTAAGGACAAGTTGAATATTCACGGAATCCTTTATTTCATTTACACAGGGAAAGGAGTCATTCTTTTACATAGTTTTACAATGCACCTTTCCAAAAGCTCCGACCTTTGGTCGGAGAGCTTGACAAAGAAGACAAATAAGATGGACTCGTAAAAAGTCTGAAAAAGTGTTTTTTTGTCATTCCCGTGGAAACGGGAATCCAGTCTTTTCAGATAGTTACACGCTTTCTGGATTCCCGCTTTCGCGGGAATGACGACTTTTTACGAGAATATCAAATAAGACACCCGATAAGGAGTTAAAAACA
>BDTQ01000169.1 GCA_002898135.1 bacterium BMS3Bbin07 | reverse complement strand
AGGGATTCTCGGGGCATATCTGTTGCTTTATCCCCAGGCAAGAGTGCATACTCTAATATTCTTTGGATTCTTTATCCAGATTATCAGGGTCCCGGCCCTTCTTGTTATAGGGTTATGGGGTGTTATTCAGGTAATAAGCGGTATCATGAGTAAAGGACAGGGCGCACAGGGGGGAGTTGCATGGTTTGCCCATATCGGGGGATTCCTCTTCGGACTCCTGACAATATACCTCTGGGTGCCTGAAAAAAGACGAAGATCTTAGTTTTATTGCAGGAGAACCTACCCCTGCGAAGGAGGTGAAACGTGGTAGTAATATGCCCGAAGTGTAGGACAAAATTGAAGATTTCAGATGAAAAGATCTCCCCGGACGGCAGCAGGTTTCGCTGTCCGAGGTGCAGCAGCGTACTCCTGGTTAAAAAGCCGCAGAAAAAGGCAACGGAAATCAACAAAAACCTTGTAATGGTAGCCCATTCCGATGAGGCCGTTGCCGAAAAGGCCGCAAAACTCCTTCGTGCGGAGAGATATGATGTTATTACTGTCAGGGATGGTATCGAGGCCATGGTCACAGCCCTGAACAGACTCCCCTTTATTGCAATTATTGACGTTGCCCTTCCAAAGATATATGGGTTTGAGGTATGCAGGAGGCTCAAGGGCAGGCCGGAGACAGAGGAGATCGGGGTTATCCTTGTACCCAGCGTATATGACAAGAGCAAGTACAAGCGCCCGCCGTCCACACTTTATGGTGCTGACGACTATATAGAAGAAGATGAAATCGAGGAAAATCTTATAAGGAAGATTAACAACCTGAAGAAAGAGAAGCCAACGGCAGAGGAACAGGTCTCTTCACCAATGACGGAAAAAACGGAATCTCCCTCAGCAACAAAACCTCTGTCTGACGAAGGGATTGAGAGGGCGAGGAGATTTATTCGCACAGTCCTTTCCGACATCTTTATTTACAATCCCGAGAGGGTTAACGAGGCCATCGGGTCAGGGACCTTCCGGGAGGTCTTTAAATCTCAACTCACGGAGGGGTTTAAACTTTATCAAATGAGGATAGCTCAGGAAGTCAGGGATAAAGGTGACTTTTTCCAGGAGGAGGTAGAAGAGTTTATAGAAAGGAAGAAAAAAGAACTGGAAGGTTAAAAAATCCGATATCAGGAGCTTTTTTCTGAAATTTTGAGATATTTGCCATTCAAGAGGAATATTTCACCTTATGTGCCCTTGCCTATTGAGTCCTGAAATGAGTATATTAGCACTCAACAGAAGTGAGTGCTAACAAAAAAGTGCTTTATCAGGGTTGAGAAATCATGATGAAGTGTTTGGAATTCCAAACATGAGGCGAAGCCTCTAAAAACCAAAAACCATCAAGAAAGGAGAGGTGTCTATGAAGTTCAAGCCATTGAAAGACCGGGTATTTATCTCTTACACAGAGGACGTTGAGAAGACTCCAGGAGGCATTTATGTGCCTGAAACTGCAAAGGAGAAGCCCCAGAGGGGAAAGATCGAAGCTGTTGGTTCCGAGGTAAAAGAGGTCAAGGTTGGTGATGAGGTGATGTTCGACAGATACTCAGGCTCAAAGATAAAGATGAACGGTTCAGAGTACCTGATCATCAAGGAAGAGGATATTCTCGGAATAGTTGAATAACCGGGGTTGAAATTTAATCAATCCAGAGTTTACACGAACAGAACTTTCTAAAATTAAAGGAGGATAAGGGTATGGCTGCAAAACAGTTGTTTTTCAATGAGGAGGCAAGACAGGCTATCCTTAAAGGTGTTACGCTTCTAACAGATGCAGTAAAGGCAACACTGGGACCCAAGGGAAGAAATGTGATAATTGACAGGAAGTTTGGGGCACCCACTATCACAAAAGACGGCGTAACAGTGGCAAAGGAGATTGAACTCAAGGAGCCCTTTGAGAATATGGGAGCACAGCTTGTCAGGGAGGTAGCTTCAAAGACCTCTGACGCAGCAGGTGACGGCACAACCACTGCAACGGTCATTGCCTTTGCACTTTACAGAGAGGGAATGAAGAATGTTACCGCCGGTTCAAACCCCATGGACCTCAAGAGGGGAATCGAGAAGGCCGTTGAAGCGGCAGTTGATGAATTGAAGAAGATGAGCAAACCTGTACAGGACAAGAAGGAGATAGCCCAGGTGGGCACGATCTCGGCAAACAGTGACCCTTCAATCGGTGAGCTTATTGCCGATGCAATGGACAAGGTGGGCAAGGATGGTGTTATAACCGTTGAAGAGGCAAAGAGCATGGCCACAACACTCGATATTGTTGAAGGCATGCAGTTTGACCGGGGTTATATCTCACCTTATTTTATAACAGACCCTGAAAGGATGGAGTGCAGCCTCGAGGATGCCTATATCCTGATTCACGACAAGAAGGTATCAAGCATGCGTGACCTGATCCCCCTGCTTGAGCAGATAGCAAAGATGGGCAGGCCCCTCCTTATTCTTGCTGAAGATGTAGATGGTGAGGCCCTTGCAACCCTGGTGGTCAACAAGCTCCGCGGCACTCTGCAGATCTGCGCTGTCAAGGCACCGGGCTTTGGAGACAGGAGAAAGGCCATGCTTGAGGATATAGCCATACTTACAGGTGGCACCGTAATCTCGGAAGACCTCGGCATGAAACTTGAGAACGTCAAGCTCGACGACCTTGGCCGTGCCAAGAAGATAACCGTTGACAAGGAAAACACCACCATTGTTGAAGGTGCAGGAGATACTTCAAGTATCCAGGGCCGCATCAAGCAGATAAAGACACAGATGGAAGAGACCACCTCGGATTATGACAGGGAAAAGCTCCAGGAGCGTCTTGCAAAGCTGGCTGGCGGTGTTGCCGTTATCAATGTAGGCGCTGCAACCGAGACCGAGATGAAGGAGAAGAAGGCCAGGGTTGAAGACGCATTGCATGCAACAAGGGCAGCTGTTGAAGAGGGAATTATCCCTGGCGGCGGAGTGGCACTCCTTAGATGTATCCCTGCCATAGATGCTCTCAACCTCGAGGGTGACCAGCAGGTTGGAGTAAGCATAGTCAGGAAGGCCCTTGAAGAGCCGATCAAGCAGATTGTAGTCAACGCCGGCCTTGAGGGTGCGATAATCGTTGAAAAGGTAAAGGATTCAGATGACAAGAACTACGGGTTTGATGCCCAGGATGAGAAGTTCACGAATATGATAGAGGCAGGGATTATCGATCCCACAAAGGTGACCAGGACAGCACTACAGAATGCCGCATCTGTGGCATCCCTTATGCTGACGACTGAAGTTATGGTTACGGATATTCCTGAGAAGGAAGCTCCTGGCATGCCTTCAGGTATGCCCCCTGGCGGCGGAATGGATATGTACTAAAAAGTTATACGAGAGAGGGGAAAAACAGGCAGGGGCCGTTAAAGCCCCTGTCTGCTTTTATACACAATCTTTCTCCTTGTGTTATCCTTATAAATGCACATGTTTGCCAGGTTTAAGCGTTCCATTATCATATGCTTCCTTCTCTTAATAGTAACCTTTGTTATCTATTCATTCCTTAATATCCTGGTCCCGCTGAATCAAAAAAAACCGGTAGAGGTATATGTGAAGAAGGGAATGACCTTTTCTGAAACCGTTCAGAAACTTCAGGAACAGGGCCTGCTCAGGGATAAAAATATCGTCCTTCTTATTGGCAAGATAACCCGTATTGACAGAAAGATAAAGACGGGTCTCTATGAATTCAGCGGCCCTGTATCACCTCTTCAGGTAATTAATACCCTGATATCAGGACGGGGCGTGGAATTTAAAGTAACCATCCCGGAGGGTTATAATATCTGGCAGATTGCAAGGACCCTTGATGCATCAGGTATTATTACAGAGGAGGATTTTTTCAGGTTTGCCTACAACAGGGAGTTCCTTGACAGTATGAGTATTGATGCACCGTCAATCGAGGGGTATATTTTTCCTGATACCTACAGCTTCCCAAAGGGTATGCCCCCGGAGGATGTCCTGAAAACACTTGTTTCCGGGATGAGGAGACATTTTACACCGGACATGAAGGGCAGGGCGGAAGAATTGGGCCTTTCGGAGAGAGAGGTGTTGACCCTTGCCTCCATAATCGAAAAAGAGGCCAGGGTTGACGATGAGCGCCCCCTTATCTCAGCGGTATTTCATAACAGACTGAAGAGGGGAATGCCCCTTCAGGCAGACCCGACAAGCATTTATGGCTTCAAGGATTCGTCCGGGGTCATTACAAACAAGGACCTGAAGAGGGAATCTCCCTATAATACATACGTTATACGCGGACTTCCATCAGGTCCCATTGCCTCTCCGGGGTTGAAGTCTATCATGGCAGCCCTCTATCCGGCAGATGTGCCATACCTGTTTTTTGTCTCTGACAATAATGGAGGACACCGGTTCTCCGCAACAGAGGCAGAGCACAGGAAGGCTGTTAAGCTGTACAGGACGATGAAACAGGGCAAGTAAGCACTTATTGGTTATATTTACAACTTAGGTTATGATTAAGCGCAGGAAAACAAGAAAGATATTTGTGGGCCCGGTCCCTGTGGGTGGAGATGCGCCAATCCCTGTGCAGTCCATGACAAAGACCGACACCAGGGATATAAAGGCTACGGCAAGACAGATAAGGGGGCTTGAACGGGCGGGGTGCGAGATTATCCGGCTGGCCGTACCTGACATTGAAGCTGCAAGGGCAATCGGGAGTATTAAAAGGCAGGTAAGCATTCCCATGATAGCAGACATACATTTTGACTGGAGACTTGCCCTTGAGTCAATAAGTCAGGGGGTAAGCGGGCTGAGGATAAATCCCGGCAATATCGGTGCAAAGTGGAAGGTAAAAGAGGTTGTCAAGGCCGCAGGAGAGAGCGGGGTGCCGATCAGGATCGGGGTAAATTCAGGCTCCCTTGAGAAGGATATCCTTAAAAAGCATGGCCGTCCAACACCTGAGGCACTTGTTGAGAGTGCGGCCAGACATATAGAAATACTTGAGGAAATGGGATTCAGGCTTATAAAGGTATCGCTAAAGGGCTCAGGGGTTCCCCTTACCGTTGATGCATACAGGGCCTTTTCCAAGAGGTTTGACTATCCCCTCCACATCGGCATCACAGAGGCCGGTCCCCTGCCTGTCGGGGTTGTCAAGAGTGCTGCAGGTCTCGGCATACTCCTTAATGAGGGGATAGGCGATACGATAAGGGTCTCTCTTACTGCTCCGTCCCGTGTGGAGGTAGAGGTCGCCTATGAGATTCTCAAATCCCTTGACCTGAGACAGCGGGGTGTAAATATCATCTCCTGTCCCACGTGCGGCAGGTGTAATCTCGACATAATAAGGATTGCAAAAAGGATACATAAAAACCTCCAGGGGGCCTCGTCTCCCCTGACCGTGGCGGTTATGGGTTGCGTTGTTAATGGTCCCGGCGAGGCCCGGGAGGCTGATTTCGGAATAGCCGGCGGAAAGGGTGAGGGAATTGTATTCAAAAAGGGAAAGGTTATAAAAAGGGTGAAGGAAGAAGAGTTGATAGATGCCCTTATGGAGGCTGTTGAGGAGGATTCAGGTTGGAGGTAATCAGGAATTCAGGGGTAATGCAGCAGACTGTAAAGGAGTATCTTCACAGGGGCATTTCCATCGGGTTTGTTCCGACCATGGGCGCACTCCATGAGGGCCACCTGAGCCTTGTCCGGAGATGCAGGGAGGAAAACGATATCTCGGTGGTGAGTATATTTGTTAACCCCATGCAGTTTGGACCATCCGAGGACTTCAGTCGCTATCCCCGTGATGTGGAAGATGATATGGCTGAATTAAGGAAGGCGGGAGTTGACATCCTCTTCATGCCCGTGGTTGAAAACATCTATCCCGAGGGTTTTGCCACATATGTCAATGTTGAGCACCTTTCCGACAAGCTCTGCGGACATTTCAGGCCGGGTCACTTCAGGGGCGTGGCAACAGTTGTAACAAAGCTGCTGAATATTGCAAGGCCGGCAAGGGCCTACTTCGGCCGGAAGGATTATCAGCAATTCCTGATTATAAGGCAACTGGTGAGAGACCTTAATCTTGACGCTGAAATAGTCATGTGCCCTACAGTAAGGGAAGCGGACGGCCTTGCAATGAGCTCTCGAAACCAATATCTTTCACCTGGGGAGAGGGATGCTGCAACTGTCATTTACAGGACCCTCTGCGAGGCAAAAAAGAGGGTGATTTCCGGGAAGGGCACTTTTGGTGAGGTCAAATCCTTTATGGAAGGCACACTCTCGGCAGAGCCCCTTGTAGAGGAAGTTCAGTATGCCTCTGCTTTTGACCCCGGAACACTTGAAGATATATGCTCCCTGAATGTTACTATATACAGGAAAAAGAATA
>BDTQ01000168.1 GCA_002898135.1 bacterium BMS3Bbin07 | reverse complement strand
AAGTTCTGATCATCTTCCCATGCATAAACGCCTTCCTGTGGTTCAAGCTGGGACCACGGAAGTCTTACATAAAAGATGCTCGCACTCCCTGCATACGGGTCCTGACTGTCCCAATATGCATCAGCCTGCGGAAAATCAGCAAAGGCATCGGCATACAATACCCATCCCATCGCCGGGTTTCTGATCACGCTTGTCTGGTCTTCTTCAGGTTGAACCGTTACATCCTGAGACTCAACAACGGGATCAACGCTGCAGCCCGACAGGGCCACAAGGAGGGCCAGAAGCACAAAACTCAGCCCGAAACTTTTGGAAACACTCCACCCACTCATATTTACCTCCCACTTTACTTTATAGATTATATTGCATGGCTTTCGATTGTCAATTACCAAAACTGAAGGACAGTGCTCAAAAATTGAGACAGAACACTGGTTAACCGGTTCCCTCCCGGTAATTTAGGGCATTAGAATTTGTTGACAGTATCGATTTTTTCTTGATATACTTCAGTTGTGAAGCTATTTGAGCAAGGCCCCGGGCATCCTGATCAGGAAATTGAACGCTACACAAACCGTAGCATGGCAGGCGCTTCACGGCAGTGAGTCAATTTATGACTAATAGAACCCGCTGCATCCGGAGACAGGGTCTCTTTCCTGAAATTTGTTTTAAACTCCTTACACTCACACTCAAACCAGAAAACTGTACAACAAAACGTTTACTGTAGATGGCCATTATTCCCGGCCCATGGTCGGAAATCCGGAGGTGAGAAGTGAAAAACATACTTGTGGTAGAAGACTCCGAATCAACCCGCTCCATGATGAGAACAATTATTGAGGACCTTGGGGAAGAGTATCAGGTCTTTGAGGCAGGCACAGGCTTTGAGGCCCTCAAAATACTCCCTACCGAAGGTTTCAGTCTGATAATAACAGATATAAATATGCCTGATATAAACGGCATTGAGCTGATTAACTTTGTAAAAACCACACCGCAATATAAAGACATACCAATGATCATAGTGAGTACTGAAAGGTCGGAGGAGGATAAAAAGAGGGGATTGGCGCTTGGGGCAGAGGCATATATTACAAAACCCTTCAGTCCTGAAGACTTTCAGGAGAAGATTCGGTTGGTTTTAAGTTCATGAATTCATCAAAAAAGGAGTTTATCTCAGAGGCGGAAGAGTTACTTGGAGAGGCCGAGGAACATCTCCTCGAACTTCAGGAATCCGCTGAGACAGGGGCAAATCCCGACACTGTTAATGCCCTCTTTCGATCCATCCATACACTAAAGGGGATTTCTGGCCTCTTCGGGCTTGAGGGACTAAAATATCTGAGCCATGCCATTGAGGAGATCCTTGACAGTCTGAGGCTTGGCAATATCGAGGTCAGCGATGATGTTATCAGATTCCTTTTCAAAAACATTGACATCCTGAGAGAATTGCTTGAAAAGACAGAGCAGGGGAATGATTTTGATGTAACACCATATCTTGAAGATATAAAGGTATTCGGTCGGAAGACCTCAAGCCGGCAAAAGCAGGAGTCATTAAGCGGCGTTATTGATGAGGCAATTATCAGTGTGCTCTCCAATTATGAAGAACAGAGACTGAGAGCAAATATAAAAAAGAAGAGGGCAATATTCACCATAAATGCGGTCTTCTCCATTGAAGACTTTGACAAAGCACTTGCTGAACTTACAGAAAAGATCAAAAAGCAAGGGGAATTGATATCAATCCTCCCCACCTCTGAAAACATGCCGCCAGACTCTATTGGATTCAAACTTCTCTTTGCATCCGACAAAAACCCTGATTCTCTGAAAAGCGCCATTGGCATTGCACCCGAACAGATTACGGGCAGCAAGCCTGAAAAGGCAACAGTCCGGAAACCACAGCCTTCACTAAAAAGCATTTCAACCACTGTAAGAGTGGATATAGAAAAACTTGACGGGATACTCAACACAATTGGAGAACTCACGCTTACCAAGGGGGCTATTAAACGCATAGAACATGAACTTGCAGGAATCTACGGGCACTCAGAGCTTGTCTTTGATATGCACAGGGCATCCCGGAGTCTTGAAAGGAGACTGTCGGAATTACAGCAGCAGGTACTGGAGATTCGTATGGTGCCTATCGGTCAGATATTTTCACGCCTTGCACAGATAGTAAAACGGTACTCTCAGGAGATAGGAAAACCCGTTAATCTGACGGTCTTTGGAGAGGAGACCGAGCTGGATAAATTCATCGCCGAAGAGATCGTGGACCCCTTGATGCACATTGTCAGAAATGCCATGGACCACGGGATAGAGAGCCCTGAAGAGCGAAAGAGAAGGGGTAAGCCTGAAAGGGGAACCATCAGGGTTAAGGCTTTTCAACGTGGCAATAACGTAATAGTGGAGATAGAGGACGACGGCAGAGGGATTGACATGGAGATGATACGCAGAAAGGCAGTGGAGAAAGGGATTATCACTGCCGGAAAAGAGATAGACGATACAGAATTGACAGGCTTCATCTTCAGGGCAGGATTCAGCACAAAAGAGAAGGTAACAGAGGTGGCGGGAAGAGGAGTCGGCATGGATGTGGTTAAAAACCGGATATCTTCGATAGGCGGGTTTGTGGATGTACGGACGGAAAAAGACATTTATACGCGATTCTCTCTTACCATCCCTATCACCCTTGCCATTATCAAGTCACTGCTGATAAGGGTCGGCATCAATACCTTTGCCTTACCACTGTCATCGATCTCCGAGACCCTGATAGTCGACAGGGATGCCCTTCAGAGCATAGAAGGCAAAAAAGTGTATAACCTGAGGGGAGAGTTGCTGCCTGTTATGCCGGTATCGGATTTTTTCGAAATCGGTTCTCAGACCCGTGAAAGCGGCCATCATGAGAGCCGATATATTGTGGTTTCCGGATACGAAGAACGGAGGGTTGGACTCCTTGTAGACGAACTTATTGGTGGGCAGGAGATTGTTATAAAGTCCCTCGGTGGATATTTCGAGGGATTAAAGGGGGTTGCAGGTGTTACGGAAATCAACAGGCACAATGTCATACTTGTCATAGACGTTGAGACCTTGACAGAGGAAATCCTGCTCAGGCACAAGGGACTGGTCCATGTATAAAGACTTTTACAGGTTGAGTGAAAGACCTTTCAATAAGACTCCGGATCCTCGGTTTCTCTATCTCAGCAAGGCACATGAGGAGGCCTTTGCAAGACTTCAGTACGTTGTGGAGGAAAAGGAAACCATATTATTTACAGGTGAGATAGGATGCGGAAAGACCACGCTCACAAGGGCTTTAATGGACTCTTTGAATGACCAATACAGGGTAATACTTATCGTAAATCCAAGGCTGACGGCAAACCAGTTTTTAAGAACAATCGCGCGCCGCATGGAGGTAAAACCTCCTTTTAATCATAAGGATGACCTCCTGGATGCTATTTACCGGAAGGTCTATGAGGACCATGAAAACGGCATTACACCTGTGATTATTATTGATGAGGCACAACTTATACCTAAAAAGGAGACATTTGAAGAAATAAGGCTCCTTACCAATTTCCAGCTCGACGATACCAACCTTATAAGCCTGATTTTTGTGGCTCAACCGGATATTCTCAAACGCTTGAAGCACAGGGCATATGCCCCACTTAGGCAGAGGATCGGGATATTCTATCACCTGCCTCCCCTGTCTGAAAGTGAGGTCTCGGAATACATCAACCACAGGTTGAAGGTATCAGGCAGGGAAACCAGACTCTTTACTGATGAAGCGATAGGCCTTATCCACAGGTATTCCGGAGGAATACCGAGACTTATAAACAGCATTGCAACCTCGGCACTGCTTGATGCCTTCTCAAAAGACTCTCAACTCATTGACAACACCAATGTCATGGATGCAGTGGAGGAGCTTGGACTCTGATGGATATAGCGAAAATCAGGAAAAAGGCTGCACAGGCCGGAAAGACAGCAAAGTCATCTACTCAAAAACCTTCTGATACGAAAAACGAGACGTTGGAAGCCATTGAAGAGAAGACGGAAAATACCAAACCCGTTATCAAGGAAGGGCCGGCAGAATCAGGGGAGAAAGCCTCTCCTGAGGAATCAATCGGGGTTGAGGCACCGGAGGTAAGGATTGATCTGCTCTGTTTTCAGCTTGGACCGGAAACATATGCCTTCCATATGAGGGATGTGCAGGAGATAGCCCATCCTCCCGCTATAACACCCGTCCCCGGAACTCCGTCTTATGTAAAGGGGCTAAGTTCATTACGGGGAAAGATGGTCCCCATTGTGGACCTGAAGGCAAGACTGAATATCACTGATACTGAAAAAATCCCGGATACGGACAGAAACCGGAACAGGGTCACTCATAGGGCCAAGATAGTTATTGTCAGAGGCCCAAGGGGGCCTATCGGTGTTATGGCAGACAGGATTGTCGGGGTCAGACGGATGCCCGAATCAGACCTCAACCCGGCCCCTCCACATATCACAGAAGAAGAGGCAAGATTTATTGAAGGTATTATTATCTCCGATGGAATCTTTATGACAATACTCAGGACTGAGGAGGCGCTTGGGTTAACTATAACAAAAAAGACGCATCCTCAAGGTAATCAATAGGTTATTATAATATTGAATTATACCCTTATACCTATAGTTAAGCCTCTCAAAGGAGAAGAGAATGGGAAAACTTGAAAAAAAGGTCCTTGGAGTCGTTATATCAGTCATTATTTTGGGCGCTATCTTTGCCGTAACCATCGTCATCTATCTCCAGAAGAAAAACATCTATGAAACCGCACAGGAAAAGATGTTTGAAACCGCAGCTGTAATCAGTACAAGCATTGAAAGGACCATGCTTGAAGGACGGTCTGAAATCACCAAAGCCATGGCAGGCGACCTCAAGGAACTTAAAGGCGTAGAGACCATCACTATTCTGAATCACGAAGGCCGGGTAGCCTTTGACGGAAACGCACCTGCAACAGAGAAGAACTATGTCGAAAGGTTCAGGACGAACCTCTCCCCTTACGCCCTGGTTGAAAATGGGCTTATGACCGTTTACAAGCCACTGATAAAAAAATCTGCCTGCCAAAAGTGCCACAAGCTTGACAGCCCTTTCATCGGGGCAGTCAAGGTCTCAATGACACTGGACAGTGAGAAAGAGAAGATTGCACAGATGGCAATGATTACTATTGTCTCTTCCTTGTTTGCCATAGCCATACTCTCTTTTATTATGTGGCTGCTTCTGAGAAAGATAGTGATCAATCCGGTAAAAAAGATCGAAAAGGCAGCAAGGCTTCTATCGGATGGAGACCTGACCTTTAATGTCGATATAGATTCTACTGATGAAATAGGACAGGCAAGCACTGCGCTGCAGGATGCCCTTCAATCCATATCTTCAATCCTTCAGAGGGTAAAGGACGTCACTAAAAGAATCTCCAAGGTCTCCTCAGAGGTTGAATCGGAGTCGAGGGATATTCTTGAAGGCACTCAACTCGAAGCCGAGGCTATTTCGAATATCTCCTCTTCCATAGAGGAACTGAACGCTGCAATCACCGAGATTGCAGCAAATACGGAAGACCTTGCGGCATCTTCAGAACAGACCACCGCTGCGGTTGAAGAGATGGCTGCCAGCACCTCCCAGATCGCCAACAACAGCAACGAACTCTTTGAATCAACCGAATCCACATCAGCTTCCATTGAGGAACTCTCATCTTCCATAAAAGAGGTTGCGCTGAGCGCTGATGAACTCTTCAGGTCTGCTGAGGACACCCTTTCAGCAATTGAAGAGATTACAGCATCTATCAGAGAGGTCGAAGGGAATACCAAGGAATCTGCCAAGTTGAGTGAACGGGTCATGAATGAGGCATCCACTTATGGAATGACTTCCATCGGGAAGACTATTGAAGGAATGGAACGGATAAAGACCTCAGTTGAAAAAACCGCAGAGTATATAAAGAAGCTTGGCGGAAGGTCCGAAGAGATAGGAAAGATACTCACAGTAATAGACGATGTTACAGACCAGACGAATCTACTTGCACTGAATGCGGCTATTCTGGCAGCCCAGGCAGGAGAACACGGCAAGGGGTTTTCTGTTGTTGCCGATGAAATAAAAGACCTCGCAGAAAGGACATCCTTCTCCACCCAGGAGATTTCATCACTGATACAGACGGTGCAGCAGGAGGTCAGGGATGCAGTGGATGCAATGAAGCACGGCCTTGAAGCGGTCAATGAGGGACTCGGGCTCTCAAAGGAGTCATCAGGGGTACTGAAAAAGATTGTGGAGAGCGCAGAGCTTTCTTCAGAGATGTCTACGGCCATTGAACACTCAACTTCGGAGCAGGCTGAGGCAGCACGGTTTGTATCAAGGTCAATGGAAAATGTCCGTAATATGGCAAGTCAGATTGCAAAGGCCACATCCGAGCAATCAAGGGGAATGAACCTTATAACGAATGCCGCGGAGAAGGTTAAGGATATAGCCGTACAGGTGAAAACTGCTACAGAGGAGCAGTCCCTTCAGAGCAAACAGATAAGAAAGAGCTCTGATGTGGTTTCAGAAAAGAGTCAGCAGATAGCCAGCGCCATAAATGAACAGAAAACCGAGTCTGAACAGATAAAGAGATCTGCAGAAAATATATCAGACCTTCCGGTTAAAAACAGGAACCTCTCATTCAAGGTCAACAATTCTCTCAGGTCCCTCGTTAAAGACTCCGAACTTATTGTGACGGAAATGGAAAGTTTCAGGTTCTCCACATCGGCAAGGGCTGAAAATACCCTCAGGCTCGGCGTAGTACCCCTGGAATCTCCGGCAGATATGTATAGAAAGTTCACACCCCTCGCTGAGTACCTGAGCAGGAAACTCGGCAAGAAGGTGGAATTAAAGGTAGGCGTGGATTTCAACAGTGCAATAAAGGATATAGGCAGTGGCGCAACACAGTTCTGTTATATGACCCCATCTACATACATAAAGGCCAACCGTGATTATGGCGTAAGGGTAATTGCCAAGGCCCTGAGGGACGGCAAGCCCTTTCACCACTCGGTCATTATTGCAAGGAGCGACAGCCCTGTATCAAGTATCGAGGACCTGAGGGACTGCTCTTTTGCCTTTGGCGACCAGGAGTCTACCTCATCCCATATAGTGCCCCGGTATATGCTCCTTGAAGCCGGCATAGGCCTTGACGACCTCCTCTTCTATAACTATCTCGGCCATCACGATGATGTGGCAAAGGCAGTGCTTTCAGGAGGGTATGACGCTGGAGGAGTTATGGAATCAACTGCAGACAAATATAAGAACCAGGGGTTGAAGTTCATAAAGTTCTCTGAAGAAATACCCGAGTTCAATATATGTATTACCAGGGAGATGCCCGAGGAAGGTGCAAAAGAGATAAAATCCGCCATCCTCGCGCTGAAGGATACCGGCACTGAAGGGATAGCGGTACTGAAATCCATTGATGAGCACTATACGGGTTTTGTTGAGGCACATGATGATGACTACGCATGGATAAGGGATATCATGTCGAAACTGAAAATGATATGAGAGATTTTTTAAACTATAGATTCTTTCACGGTCTGTAAACCACGAATTCAATAAGGAAGGCGAGGTAACCTCGCCACTACTGTTATAATTGATCAGGAAGAAATACCCATGAAGATAAAAAAGAAATTATCCACAACATTCATACTCAGGGTCCTTGTGCTACTCCTTATTGGACAGTCCTTCATATGGTTCTGGTCTTTTTCCAGGCATAATATCACGATTGAGGATGGGTTAAGAAAAAGGATTTACATGGTATCAACACTGATTGAAAAGGTTGCCGCCACTGTTAACACAAGTCAGGACTATAAATATCTCGAACAGATAACAGACGGGGCTGTCAGTGATGAAAATATTGTCTCCATAGAGGTAACAAGGAACGGTGAACTCCTGCTCAGAAAATCTCCGGCACCGGAGAAGAGGGCTTCACAAAGCATGGAGACACCCATAATGGAAGGGGATAAAAAGATCGGAACAGTGACAATAAAATATAAAAAAGTAAAAACAGATATGGCTTTCATCCTCACCAATCTGATACTTCAGGGTATTGTCTTTCTTGTCCTGACCTTTCTGATCTACCTCTTTTTTCAAAGGCATATCGGCACACAGATAGAGAGTTTAAGCGCAAACATAGAAAAGGTCACACTCGGAGACCTCACGCAGAAGATAGAGATTGCAGAAGACAATGAGATCGGAATCATAGCAAAGGGGTTTGACTTCCTCATTGAACGGCTACTGATCACGGTGAGAAAACTGAAAAGCATCACGGGCAACGTCTCTGCTGCAATAAGCCAGTTAAACCTGACTTTCAAGAATGTAATAAACGGTATAAGTAATAGACAGAGATTCCTGGAGGAGATATCAAGGGCTGTTAAAAATGCCTCCGGGTCCCAGGAACAGACTATAGCCAATACGGAAAAACTCCTCTCATTGTCAAATGACAATGTATCTGCGCTCCTTGAGATGAGGGCCTCATCAGAGGAGATAGCATCCAATATAGGCAATCTCAATAAAAATATCAGTAATTCATACTCCGCAGTGGCAGGTCTGACACAATCGGCACAGGAAGTGGCATCAATGGCGGATAATGCTACTTCTGCCGTACACCAGGCTTCAAGCTCTATTGAGGAAATCAATGCCTCTGTAAAGGAAGTAGAAAAAACCATCAAGGAATCCGCTGAACTGAGCAACCGGACAACAAATATTATTGCAGAAAAGGGCATGTTATCCGTTGTTGATGCAATTGAGGGGATGGAAAAAATTGAGAGTTCCGTAAGCTCCCTTACAGAGGCAATTGAAAGGCTTGGAAGGAGGTCCAGGGATATTGAAAAGATACTGTCGGTTATCAAGGATGTGACTGAACAGACAGGCATGCTCAGCCTGAATGCACAGATACTCGCTGTTCAGGCCGGGGAACACGGAAAGAGCTTTTCCATAGTTGCCGATGAAATGAGGAACCTCTCGTATAAAACCGCCGCATCTACACAGGACATTGCAACCATTGTCTCAACCTTGCAGAAGGTGATTAGAGAGGCCATGGACAGTACGATG
>BDTQ01000167.1 GCA_002898135.1 bacterium BMS3Bbin07 | reverse complement strand
AAGGATGTTAACGCCTTTTTCAGGGCCGGGTTATTACATGTTGCCAACGGGGAACTGAAGGAAGCTGAGGGGATGGCAAATAAAATCCTCAAAAAGTTTCCTGACCGGCCGGAGGGATACCGGCTTAAGGGGATTGTCTCTTTTTATCAGAAGGATTTTAAGGAAGCCATAACCGCCTTGCAGAAGGCTGCTAGTATACAGCCCGACATGAGGACGTACTACTTTATGGGGCTGAGCTACTACAGTAAGGGAGATATGGAGATGTCCCTGAGCTGGTTTCAAAAGACCGTTGACCTTGCCCCCTCTTTTGTTCAACCGCGGCTCATGATAGCGATGATACTTCTGAAACAGGGCAGGATTGATGATTCTATTGCCGAGAGCAAGAGGATATTACAGATAGATGACAATATGGCAATGGCCCATAACGTGTTGGGCAGCGCCTATATGGCAAAAGGGATGTATGAGGCCGGGATGAAAGAGTTTGACCGTGCCGTGGATATTGATCCGAAACTCGTGGATGTTTATATCAAGAAAGGCCTTTTTAAGATCAGCAAGGGCAGGTTTAAAGAGGCGGAGATAGAACTGGAGACCTCTGTGCGGATAGCTCCGGATGTATTGAATACGAGGCTCGTTCTTGCTGCTTATTATATGAGGCAGAAGGAGTATGACAAGGCTGTAAATACCCTGAAGGAAGGTGTGAGCAATAAAAAAACAGATGCGGTGTTGTACAATTATATCGCTGCAGCCCTTATGGCAGGAAAGAAGTACAACGATGCCCTGGAATATCTTTATAAGGCAAAAGTTCTTGATCCCGATTATTTTGCCCCATATTTTAACATTGCCACTTACTATGCAGTAAAGGGTGATTACAGAAAGGCTTCAGGTGAATATAAGGGTGTCTTAAACAGGGATCCGGGTAATCTAAAGGCTAATCTGAAAATGGCTGCACTACTGGAGATGACCGGCAGGGACAGAGAGGTGCTTGGCTATTATAAAAAGGCCAGGGAGACTAAAACGCCGGAAGGGTTTATAGCACTTGCAAATTATTTCATTCAGAAAAAGGATGCAAGGAAGGCCCTCAGAGTGCTTGACGAAGCCATACAGACGATTCCTGACAATATCCCTGTGCGGGTGCTGAAGGGACGTATATATTTGTCTGAAAAGAGGTTTGAAGATGCTTTGAGGGTGTTTGAGGATATTGAAGCCATTTCTCCTGAAAGGGCTTTTCCATTGATAATTAATGCCTATATAGCAAACCGGGACTATAAGGATGCGCTGAGAAAGATAGAGGACAGACAAAGTGAAACTCCCGGGAATTCCGATTTGATGGCAGATGTTGTGAGGGTCTATCTGCTTAAGGGGGAGACGGATAAGGCAATGGAGGTTGCCAACAAGCTGATAAAACAGAAACCCCGTTCTGCCGATGGCTATACAGTGCTTGCCGTTGTTTATATGAATAAGAAGAATCTGGATAAGGCCCTGGAAACACTAAAAGAAGGACTGAGCGTTGATAGTAGTAATATCAAGGCCAGGATGATGCAGGCCTCTCTTTATGCAAAGAAGGGTGAACGCGCCCGGGCGATTACTGTTTATGAAGATATCGTAAAGGATAATCCCCGGTATGTGCAGGCGGTTTTTGCTGAGGGAAATCTCTATGACCTTATGGGGAGAAAAGAGGATTCCGTTAAAAAATACCGTCAGGTTCTTGAAGTGGCAAAAAATTATGTTCCTGCACTGAATAACCTTGCATACCTTTATGCAGAGGGATACGGGAGCAGGGAAGAGGCACTCAAGCTTGCACTCAGGGCATACAGCATTGCCCCCTTCAATGGTAGTGTCATGGATACCCTTGGCTATGTTTTCCTACAGAATGACAAGGCGGATGAGGCCGTGAAGATGCTTGAAAAGGCTGTTTTACTCCTTCCAGCTAATCCCACTATCCGTTATCACCTTGCACTTGCATACAGAGAAAGTGGTAACCCCGGAGCTGCCAGAAAAACCCTTGAAAAGGCTATTGCAACGGGAAAATTTGCCGATGAAGCGAGGGCCAGGAGTCTTCTTGAGAAATGGAAAGGGGAGGAAAAATAAAGATGAAAAAGGTTTTATTCTGTGTGATATTTTCTTTAGCCTTTCTGCCAATGGCCTTTGCCAATGATTATCTGATCGGTGATGGAGACACGCTTCAGATATCTGTGTGGGGAGAGCCTGAACTCAGCGCAGTCACCATTGTCAGGCCTGACGGCAAGATAACGCTTCCGGCTGTTGGTGATGTAATGGCTTCAGGGTATAAACCGAGAGAGCTTGCCGGGAAACTGACCGAGGCATTAAAGAAGATAATGAAAGAACCAATTGTAACGGTTACAGTTACAGGAATTACAAGTAACAAAGTATATGTTTTTGGCGGCGGAGTTCCCTCAGGTGTACACAATCTTCCCGGCAGGACGAGTTTGCTCCGGTTTCTCTGCAGACTTGGAAGTTTTAGGAATGCAGACCTTGAACGTGCCTACGTTGTAAGGGAAGGCAAGAAACTGGATGTTAACTTCTACAACCTCTTTGTAAAGGGCGACCTCTCCAAAGATGTAATGCTGAAGGCAGAGGATATAATCTATATACCCGATAATGAACTTAACAAGATTTATGTTATAGGAGCGGTAAATGACCCAAAATATGTCTTTTACCGTGAGAACATCAGGATACTTGATGCCATCCTGGAGGCAGGAGGTTTTACAAAATTTGCCAGGGAAAACGATGTTCTTGTCCGGAGGAAGAAAGACGGGCAGATGGAGACTATTGTTGTAAAGACGAAGGACCTTATGAAAGAGGGAGACCTTAAAGAAAACATTGCTTTGGAGCCTGGTGACTTTGTGATTGTCAAGGAAGGTATATTTTGATTCGACTTGCGATTTCAGTCTGTGGGAGCCTGCAACAGAGCCCGGGTTTTATTTGTTGCTTGATATTACGGAGTGAAGGGTAAAAAAGATGGCATTACCATATGCAGAGATTCAGAAATACCTGAAAATGATCATTAAGAGGAGATATCTCTTTATTTCCGTATCTCTTTTGACCATGTCTGTAATTGTCTGGGGTGGTTATTTTATACCCAGAAAATATGAGGCAAAAAGCTCTATTATTATTGAACGTAATGTCATAAACGATCTGATTAAAGGTGTTGCCATTACTCCGTCAATGACGGAAAGGATCAGGGTGCTCAGGGATACCATACTCAGCAGGACTCTGATTCTGAGCGTGCTTCGCGATCTGGACCTTGACACACTTGCAGCTGACAATA
>BDTQ01000166.1 GCA_002898135.1 bacterium BMS3Bbin07 | reverse complement strand
AGGGAACGTGCCGTACGCAGTCGTCCAGTTGAGGATTGAAAACAGGGACGTATCAGCATATAATATGGTAGGGTTTCAGACACGCCTTAAATGGCCGGAGCAGAAAAGGGTTTTTAAACTCATACCCGGGCTTGAAAATGCAGTCTTTATGCGCTATGGAAGCATCCACAGAAACACCTTTATTAATGGTCCCATGTTTCTGAATCCCGACCTCACACTCAAGGTCGGGGTAAGCCCTGAGACCTATATTGCGGGTCAGCTTTCAGGGGTTGAGGGTTATATTGAATCCACGGCCATGGGGGTTCTTGCCGGTATAAACGCTGCAAGGAGGCTGAAGAGCATGGGCTTTATTGCACCGCCCGGGGAGTCAGCACATGGATCGCTGATTCGTTATATTACAACATCTCCTTCTGAGGGCTTTCAGCCAAGCAACATTAACTTCGGGCTCCTTCCCGCACCTGATATCAGGATCAAAGACAAGAAAAAGCGGCGTGCATATATAGCAGAAACGGCCCTCGCAGCATGGAGTGAATATATAAGGGCGGTTGAATGAATGAATGAATACATGCAGGAGTTTCTGAGGTTTATGGAGCTTGAAAAGGGGGCGTCCACTCACACCCTGAGGGCCTACAGGAAGGACCTCCAGGAATTCTTTACCCTTGTAAGGAAATCTCCGGCAGATATAGAGTTGAGTGATATAAGGGGGTTTATTGCCCACCGCCTGAAGGACGGCATGGAAAGGTCTACAGTAAGCAGGCAGCTTGCCACATTACGATCATTCTTCAGGTTTCTCCACAGAGAGAGCCACATAAGCTCAAACCCGGCCCGCCTGGTGCCAAACCCGAAACAACAGAAGAGGTTGCCACGATTTCTTTCGGTTGATGAAACATTCTCGATTATTGAAAAACCTGAAGGTATAGGGTTTCAGAAGGCCCGGGACAGGGCAATCCTTGAGCTCCTCTATTCAAGTGGATTGCGGGTGAGTGAGCTGGCCGGCATGGATATGGAAGACCTCAACATGCGGGATGGCCTGATAAAGGTGAGGGGCAAGAGGAAAAAGGAGAGGATAGTCCCTGTAGGAAACAAGGCAATCGAGTCATTAAAGGTATATCTGATAGAGAGGTCTCTGATGAAAAAGGAGACCCAGGCTATCTTTCTGAACAGGAAGGGGTCCCGCCTGACGGACAGGAGCATCAGAAGGATAGTGGTAAAATATTCAAGAGAGACAGGGCTTGGCGGAAAGATTGGGCCACATACTCTCAGGCACACCTTTGCCACTCATCTCCTGCAGAGCGGCGCTGACCTGAGGGTTATTCAGGAGCTCCTCGGACACAGCTCTCTCTCCTCCACGCAGGTATACACACATCTGGACATCACGCATCTCATGGATGTCTATGATAACGCCCATCCCCTGGCAAAAAAGAGAAAAGGAGAAAAATAAAGTATCTTTGCTATAATATGTAATTATGCTTCATCTGAATATAAAAGGTTCAATGACACAAATTGCCTGAGGACGAGAGAAAGGCCAATTGAGTTTATGGACAGAGACTAACCGGACAGGATAAGGAGACTTGCAATGATAAGAGGCACAACTATATTATGCGTCAGGAAAAACGGAAAAGTTGCCATTGGCGGTGATGGCCAGGTGACAATGGGAAATACAGTCCTGAAGCACAATGCACGAAAGACGAGAAAGATGTATCAGGACAGGGTGCTCACAGGTTTTGCAGGTGCTACTGCCGATGCCTTTACACTCTTTGAAAAGTTTGAAGGAAAACTTGAATCCTACCGGGGCAACATCACCAGGGCAGCGGTAGAGCTTGCCAAGGACTGGAGGACCGACAAGATACTCAGGAGGCTTGAAGCCCTGCTTATAGTTGCGGACACAGAACATACATTTATCATATCCGGTACAGGTGACGTAATCGAGCCGGAGGAAGGCATTGCTGCTATAGGCTCAGGTGGACCTTTTGCCCAGGCTGCAGCAAAGGCCCTTTATGAAAATACATCGCTTGAAGCCGGAGAGATAGTTGAGAAGGCCATGAAGATTGCAGCCGATATATGCATCTACACAAATGAACGAATAATAACCGAGGAGTTATAAAATGAAAATTCTGGAGAAGACTGAAGATACGACAGAGCAAAAAAGCCCTAAAACAGAGGAAAAGGCCACACTTGAAGGGCTGACTCCGAGACGTATTGTTGAAGAGCTTGACAAGTTTATTATAGGGCAGCATAATGCCAAAAAAGCCGTTGCCATTGCGCTGAGGAACAGATGGAGGAGGCAGAGATTAAGCCCTGAGCTGCGCGATGAAGTCCTGCCCAAGAATATAATAATGATCGGGTCCACCGGTGTTGGAAAGACAGAGATTGCAAGGAGGCTTTCAAAGCTTGCAAATGCACCTTTTATGAAGGTGGAGGCTTCAAAGTTTACGGAAGTCGGTTATGTTGGAAGGGACGTGGAATCCATCATAAGGGACATTACCGAGATTGCCGTCAACATGGTCAAGACCGAACACTTCACAAAGGTTCAGGAAAAGGCAAAGAGCCTTGCAGAGGAAAGGCTTCTTGACCTCCTGCTGCCGCTTCCGAGAAAGGGGTTTAAGGAAACAGACCAGGGAGAAGAAGAGAAACAGAAACATTCGGATACAAGGGAAAAACTGAGGGCTCAACTCAGAGAGGGAAAGTTTGACTCCCGTTACGTGGAGATTGAGGTCAAGGAAAAGGTGATGCCACTGGGAGTTATCTCAAATGTTGGACTTGAGGACCTTGAGATCAACCTGAAAGAGATGCTGGGGAGTTTCCTGCCTGAAAAGCCAAAGAGAAAAAAGGTTAAGGTTGCAGAGGCCGTCCAGTTGCTCACACGTGAAGAGGCAGACAAATTGATTGACATGGATATGGTCACAAAAGAGGCCATCAGACGCACTGAACAGACCGGAATAGTATTTCTTGACGAGATAGACAAGGTTGCATCAAGGGGATCAGCCCAGGGACCTGATGTGTCAAGGGAGGGAGTCCAGAGAGACCTCCTGCCCATAGTTGAAGGAACGACCGTAACCACCAAACACGGCCCTGTCCGCACGGAACACATACTCTTCATCGCAGCCGGAGCCTTTCATATGTCCAAGCCATCCGACCTTATACCTGAACTCCAGGGAAGGTTTCCTATAAGGGTCGAGCTTGATTCACTTGGAAAGGAAGATTTTATCCGTATCCTTACAGAACCTGACAACGCCCTTGTAAAGCAGTACATCGCCCTTCTCGCCACCGAAGATGTGCATATACACTTCACCGACGATGCCGTTGACGAGATAGCGTCCATTGCAGCCACAGTCAATGAGAAGACTGAAAACATCGGGGCAAGGAGGCTTCATACAGTACTCGAAAAACTCCTTGAAGAGATTTCCTTTGACGCCCCTGAGAAAGGAAATACATCACTGACGATAGACAGTGACTATGTGAGAGAAAAATTAAGTGAAATCGTGAAGGACGAGGACCTGAGCAGGTATATACTGTAGGAGTCCCAGATATGAAAAAGCCTCTGCTGCTTTTAATTATTGTATTGCTGTTACAGGCATGCGCCTCCTCAAGACATGAGATAAGGCCTGAGGGCCGCTACATGGTAGCATCCTGGTATGGCAAGAAGTTCCATGGAAGGCTGACTGCCTCAGGTGAGACTTACAACATGTATGCCCGTACAGCAGCACACAAGACCCTGCCCTTTGGCACAAAGCTCAAGGTTACCAATCCGGAAAACGGACACTCGGTTGTGGTAAAGGTTAATGACCGGGGACCTTTTATACGTGGCAGGGATATAGACCTTTCATACGGTGCCGCAAAAAGGATAGGGTTGATACATAAAGGCACTGCAAGGGTGCGGGTGGATTATATGGGAAGGGACATGTCCTTTGTCCGGCCGGTAAAGTATGTCTCCTCTTCCGCCGGTCCATTTACCATACAGATAGCATCATTCCGTGATTATAAAAACGCCGGCGATCTGAAATCAGCGCTGTCACGCACTTACCGCAAGGTCTATATCAGAAAAATCTCAATAAGGGGTAAACGTTACTACAGGGTCATGATAGGAAAGTTCACAGACCGCAAATATGCCGACAGACTGGCTGAAAAGCTCTCCAGAGAGGGTTACAGGATACTTGTAACGAAATACAGGGAGGTGCTTTAATGACATTTGAAGATGTGGTAAGGTTTCACGGACATGTATGTCCCGGCCTTGCCCTTGGCTACAGGATCTCGGAATTAGTGCTCAGGGAGTTTGGTCCAAGGTCTGAAGATGAGGAATTGGTTGCAATTGTAGAAAACAACTCCTGTGCCGTGGACGCCATTCAGGTGATGACAGGTTGCACGTTCGGAAAAGGCAATCTCATATACAGGGATTACGGTAAACAGGTTTATACATTCGTAAAGAGACCTTCCGGAAAGGCGTTGAGGATTGCCGTTAAGTGGACACCACCGGCCGAGACTGAAGAAGAGAAGGAGATGTGGAAGCGTTACGCTGAGGGAGAAAGGTCGGAAGAGGTTTTGAAGGCAGTGCATAACAGAAAAGCAAAAAAGACAGAGGCCATAATGAATGCAGCAGACAGTGAGCTTTTTGAGGTAAAAACAACAGAGATAGAGCTGCCGAGGGAAGCGCGGATACATCCGTCGGTTAGCTGTGCCATCTGTGGGGAAAAGGTAATGGAGACAAGGACCCGGCTGAAGAACGGTAAAACCGTCTGTATTCCCTGTGCTGAAAGATGAGCTCAAAGTATTTTTCTG